>JAEZEM010000067.1 GCA_023417745.1 Pseudomonadota bacterium | reverse complement strand
CGATGCGCTCACCGACCTGGCCCACATGTTTTTCGCCGACAAGAAGGTGGCCATCTACGGCAACCCGGATCTGGTCATCGGCCTGGCCGAGTTCTGCATCGACCTCGAAATGCAGCCTACCTTGCTGCTTCTTGGCGACGACAACACCAACTACCAGAAGGACCCGCGCATCAAGGCGCTCAAGGAAAACGTCGACTGGGACATGGAGATCGTCACCAACGCCGATTTCTGGGAACTCGAAGACCGGGTCAAGAACAAGGGCCTCAAGCTCGACCTGATCCTGGGCCACTCCAAGGGGCGGTTTATTTCCATTGACTACAACATCCCCATGGTGCGAGTGGGCTTTCCCACCTACGACCGGGCCGGCATGTTCCGCCATCCGGTCGTGGGCTACGCCGGAGCCGTCTGGCTGGCCGAGCAGATGGCCAACGCGCTGTTTGCCGACATGGAATACAAGCACGTCCGGGAATGGAGCCTCAACATGTGGTAGGCGGCCTGGCGCGGCCTGGCGCGCCGGGGCAGGGCGCGTCTGCCTGGACAGGCTGTCCCGGCAGGCGTCGCCTGGAAAAGGAAGGGAGGCACGATGCGGCGCACGATCATGACCACGCCTGCCGGCTCGGCTGCCGAGCCGGCGGCGACTGGCCGGGCGAGAAAGCTGCTGTATTTCTGCTACGGGGCCGACATGTTGGAGAGTCGCATCCGGTCGCGTTGCGCCTCGCCCAAGGTGGTGGCCGTGGCCCGGCTGGCCGACCATCGCCTGGGCTTTTACGGCTACAGCCCGGTCTGGGACGGCGGCCTGGAAACCGTGGAGCCGGCCCCGGGCTGCGAGGTCTGGGGCGTGGTCTACGCCCTGGGCTTTGCCGACGCCGACAGTCTGGACACCTGGCAGGGGGTGCGGCTTAACGGCACGGGGGCGTATTTCCACTATCCGGTCGAGGCGGCCGACGCCCAGGGCACGGCCTACGCGGCGCTGGTCTATAAAAAGGACCTGCTCGGCGAACCGACCCAGCCCAGCCGCCCCTATCTCGACGTCATCGTGGCTGCGGCCCGCCAACGGGGATTGCCTCCCCAGGCCATCGAAAGTCTGCAAGCCCTGCCGGCCCGGCCGGCCGACTATCCCGTGCCCCGTTTCGGCCTGGCCCGCCGGGAAGGCGTGCTGCCCGGCGAGAGCTGCGCCGACTGCGGCAGCCTGGTTCCGCCCCGGCCCGGCGCGCCGGCCCGGGCCTGATGCCTCTTGCAAAACATGACGACAGTCATGTTTTGTAAATATCATATTCAATAAATACGTATGTTCATGTGCTTTCGCTTGAGAAATGGAAGTGGAATAAGCCACGAACACGCAAAGGAGCATCGCCAATGTCCACGCTGACGCATCCCGGCCATCCCCACGGCGCCATGCGGCGCAAGGATCGGGAGATCACCGACCGGGCCGCCATCGACGCCATCCTGACCGAAGGCCGACTGCTCTATCTGGCCCTGGCCGACGACAACATCCCGTTCGTGGTGCCGGTTTTCTACGCCTATGACCACACAGGACTCTTTTTCCACTGCGCCCGGGCCGGGACCAAGGTCCGCATCATGCAGCGCAATCCCGTGGTGAGCTTTGTCGTGTCCCTGGACCACGGCATCGTCGAAAGCGACGCGGCCTGCGATTTCGAGGCCTGCCACCGCACGGTCATCGGCCTTGGCCGGGCGGTTTTCGTCACCGACGAAGCGGCCAAGATCGCGGCCCTGGACCGGATCGTGGCCCGGTTCACGTCCCGCCATTTCGACTATCCCAAGACCAATCTGGCCGCCACCAATGTCGTGCGCATCGAAATCGAATCGGTCAAAGGCAAGACGCACGGTTTGGCTTGAGCTGGAGTCGTGAAGGGGTGACAACCTTTCCGCAGCCTCGCTGATCGTTTCAATCGACGACGCGATGTCTGCAAATCCTTGGAGTCAAGCAGACCCACGAGGCCATGGATGGGGTGATGCGGCCGGGCGGTTTAGCGAGCGGCATGCGGCAAACAGCGCTTGGCGCGGTTTTGCCTGCTTAAGGCCGGGCGGCGTCGTGGAAAACGGGCGGTCCTTTCGGGCCGCCCGTGATTCCATGCGCCAGTCGCGCGGTCTATCGGGAGCGAGCCACTCCCCGGAGCCTTGTGGAAGCCCTGCCCGGACAGTGCCGGCAGTGGTTGGCTGCGGGCAATGGGTTAGCCTGATAGACGCCGGGAGATCGCGGCCGCGGCCCGGCGTCCGGCCCCCATGGCCGATATGACCGTGGCCGCTCCGGTCACGATGTCGCCGCCGGCAAAGACGTTGGGCAGGCGCGTTTCGCCGGTGGCCTCGTCGACTTCGATGTAGCCCCGGCGGTTGGTCGCCAGTCCCGGCGTCGTGCGCGGCAACAGCGGATTGGCCCGGGTGCCCACGGCCACCACGGCCATGTCGGCCGGCAGTTCGCAGAATTCCCCTTCGCAGGCCAGCGGCCGGCAGCGGCCGGAATCATCCGGCTCGCCCAGACGCATTTTCTGGAGCACCACCGAAGCCACCCGGCCGTTGGCGTCGCCGTTGAAGGCCAGAGGGGCGTGGAGACAAAACAGCGCGATGCCTTCCTCCTTGGCGTGGTGGAGTTCCTCGCGTCTGGCCGGCATTTCGTTTTCCGTGCGGCGGTAGACGATGGAGACGCGCTCGGCTCCCATGCGTTTGGCTGTCCTGGCCGCGTCCAGGGCGACGTTGCCCGCGCCGAAGACGACCACCTGCCGGCCCGGATAGACCGGCGTGTCCCAGTCCGGGAAGGCGTAGGCCCGGCCCAGGTTGACCCGGGTCAGGTATTCGTTGGCCGAACACACGCCGATGAGGTTTTCCCCGGGGATGCCCAGAAACACGGGCAGCCCCGCGCCCACGCCGATGAAAACGGCCTTGTAGCCCCGGTCCAGCAGTTCCTGGACGCTGATGGTGGCTCCGCCCACCCAGTTGGTGTAAAACCGCACGCCCAGAGTCTGCATGGCCTCGATCTCCCGGCGCACCACGGCTTTGGGCAGGCGGAATTCCGGGATGCCGTAGACGAGCACCCCGCCGGGCTCGTGCAGGGCTTCGTAGACGTCCACGCCGATGCCCTGGGAGGCCAGGGTTCCGGCCACGGTAAGGCTGGCCGGGCCGGCCCCGATGCAGGCCACGCGCACGTTTTCCAGCCCGGCCGGACAGGCCGAGGCCCCGGTGAGTTCCTGGCAGGCGTCGCTGGCCAAAAACGTGTCGGCCACGTAGCGCTCCAGCCGGCCGATGGCCACGGGCTCGCCTTTCTTGCCCAGGATGCAGGCGGCTTCGCACTGGCTTTCCTGGGGACAGACCCGGCCGCAGACCGCCGGCAGGGAATTGGTTTTGCGGATGGCGGCGTAGGCCCGGTCGACGTCGGCCTCGGCCAGGGCGCCGATGAAGCCCGGAATGTCGATGCCCACCGGACAGCCCGACACGCAGGCGGGCTTTTTGCAGCGCAGACACCGCCTCGCCTCGGTCAAGGCCATTTGCGGGGTGTAGCCCAGGGCCACTTCCTCGAAATTGGTCACCCGCAGGCGCGGCGATTGCTCGGGCATGGGCGTGCGCGGGATCTTCTTCCTTTTCCCATTAGTTTGAGCATCGGCACACATGGCTTTTCTTGAACTCCTCGTAAGCGTGACGTTCCAGAGAGGTAAACGCGCCCAGGCGCTGGCCCAGTTCCTTGAAATCGACCAGGGAGCCGTCGAACTCCGGCCCGTCCACGCAGGCGAAAAGCGTTTCGCCGCCCACGTTGACGCGGCAGGCCCCGCACATGCCGATGCCGTCGAGCATGATGGAATTGAGGCTGACCAGACAGGGGACCGAAAACCGGGCGGCCACCTCGGAGACGGCCGCCATCATCGGCACCGGTCCGACAGCCAGCACCTCGGCCACGGTCCGGCCGGACTCCTCCAGCGCGTCGGCCAGCAGATCCGTCACCAGCCCCTGGCGCCCCCGCGAGCCGTCGTTGGTGGAGACGAGCATCTCGTCGCACACCCGGGCCAGCTCCTCCTCGAACAGGAGCAGGTCCTTGTTGCGCGCGCCGATGATGCCGATCACGCGGTTGCCGGCCTGGTGGTGGCCCTTGGCGATATGGTGCATGGCGGCGATGCCGGTGCCGCCGCCGACGCAGATCACCGGGCCGTCGTGGGAGCGGATATGGGTCGGCTTGCCCAGGGGGCCGCACAGGTCGAGGATGGCGTCTCCGGCTTCCAGGGTGTCGAGCTGAGCCGTGGTCTTGCCGAGGACCAGATAGACCAGGGTGATGACGCCGGCCTCGGCGTCGGCGTCGGCGATGGTCAGCGGGATGCGTTCCCCTTGGGGGCTCACCCGCAGGATGACGAAATTGCCGGGTCGGGCCTTGGCCGCGATGTGGGGGGCCGTGATGACGAGCTCGCTTGTCTGGCCCGGTATGAGGCGTCGTTTGCGCAGGATGACGTTGGACATGGTAAGGCGTGCTCCTTGGCGCAGCCGGACGTGTTCGTCCGGCCGCGCGCTGCGGCTGGTCGTTGGCATCAAGAAAGGGTTCGCCTTGGGCCGGGCGGCGGCCACGACGCTGCGGCCGCCGACGCCCGGCGCGGCAAGCGTTAGTACAGGCCGATCTTGTCTTCGGACAGGCTGATGAAGATGTTTTTGCTCTGGGTGTAGTGCTCAAGCATCATGCTGTGGTTTTCCCGGCCGATGCCCGATTTCTTGTAGCCGCCGAAAGGCGCGTGGGCCGGCAGGATGTTGTAGGTGTTGACCCACATGCGCCCGGTTTCCACGCCCCGGGCCACGCGCAGCGCCCGGTTGATGTCCTTGGTCCAGACCGCGCCGCCCAGGCCGTATTCGTTGTCGTTGGCCAGGGCGATGACTTCCTCTTCGTCCTTGAACTTGATGGCGCACACCACCGGGCCGAAGATTTCTTCCCGGGCCACGCGCATGTCGTTGGTCACGCCGGCCAGCAGGGTCGGCTGCATGAAAGCGCCCTTGGCCAGGGGGCCGTCCGTGATGCGCGCGCCGCCTGCGGCCACCGTGGCCCCTTCGTCCTGGCCGACCTGGACGTAGGCCAGGATCTTGTCGAGCTGGCGCTCGTTGATCTGGGAACCCATCTGGACGTCTTTTTCCCAGGGCAGTCCCACCTTGACCTTGGCGAAGGCCTTGGCCGCCTCTTCCACGAAGGCGTCGTAGATGTCTTCATGGATGAAGGCGCGGGAGCCGGCGCAGCAGACCTGGCCCTGGTTGAGCAGGATGCCGAGCTGCAGGCCTTCGATGGCCTTGTCCCAGGGAGCGTCGGGGAAGAAGATGTTGGCCGATTTGCCGCCGAGCTCCAGGGTCGAGGGCACCAGGCGCTTGGACGCGGCTTCGGCCACGGTGAAGCCGACTTCGGTGGAGCCGGTGAAGGCCAGCTTGGAAAAGCCCTGGTGCTTGAGCATGGCGCTGCCGGAACGCGAGCCCTTGCCGGTGATGACGTTGACGACGCCGGCCGGCAGGACCTGCTGCATGATCTTGGCCAGTTCCAGCATGGACAGGGAGGTTTCGATGGAGGGCTTTATTACCACGCAGTCGCCGGCGGCCAGGGCCGGGGAGATCTTCCAGGCGGCCATGAGCAGGGGGAAGTTCCAGGGAATGATCTGGCCGACCACGCCGATGGGCTCGCGCAGGACAATGCTCATGGTCTGGTCGTCGATCATGACGGCGCGGCCTTCCTCGGTGCGAATGACCGAGGCGAAATAGCGGAAGTGGTCCGAGGACAGGGGCACGTCCACGGCCATGGTCTCCCGGATGGGCTTGCCGTTGTCGCAGGTCTCCACCATGGCCAGGTGCTCGGCGTTGGCGTCGATGAGGTCGGCGACCTTGTTGAGCATGGCGGCGCGCTCGGCGGGGCTGGTCTTTTTCCAGGAGGCGAAGGCCGACCAGGCCGCGTCCACGGCCTTGTCCACGTCCTCGGGGCCGGCGTTGGCGCAGGTGGCCAGGGTTTCGCCGTTGGCCGGGTTGGTCGCGGCGAAGGTCTGGCCGCTGGCGCTTTCGACCCATTCCCCGTTGATGAACAGCTTGTAGCATTCGTCGAGGCGCGGTTTCATGCAGTGCTCCTTTTCGTGGTGCGGTTTGCCGCGCCGGGCAGGGGTTTGTCCGGCGCGCGGTTTCTTATGTTAAAAGAAGCAAATGTTGCGCCATGGCAATAAGCCATGTTTAATCAGTATGTTGAGAGTATGTTCGGTCAAGAACGGCGCGGCGGCGGGGGAACATCGAGGCCGTATGCGGCGGCCGGGCTGGGCCGGGGAAGGTTTTTGATTATGTCTAGACAAGCATATCAACTGGTTAAATCAAATGGGTAATATCTACTCGTAAAAGCGGTAAATCGAGTCATATTGCGACATGAAGCGGTCATTGCCGAGCGGCAAGTCTAAATTTTGAAGCGACGGCTCGACGTCGCCGACGTCTTGCCCGGGGGCTGGAGAGGATGTTGGACAAATGCAACGTCCCGAGCCGGCAGGGGAACGGCTCCGCGCGCTATGAATCACGGTTGTCTTCAGTTCAGTGTTTATACGGGGCTTATCGATGCAACATGTATGTAGAGTTTGTCATTTGTCTCGACTCTTCTCAACGTTCTAAATGTGAAAAAAAGATCAAGCCTGTTTTGCCGTGGAACACATCTCGATAGAAGCGGAGTGAAAAACAGGACAATGCTGCTCTTTTGTTGACAATGCCTGGATAAAGCCGGTATTCGGCTGTTAAGTCGGGATTTTCGCAAGACTTTTTCTGGCGTTTCAGGAAAAAATATATTTTTTGGCAACGGAGAAGAGTGCAGACAAAAGGAGCTCTCATGGAAAGCCTGTCCTACGGTGAAATGCAGCGCGCCCTCATGGATGAACTGCGGCTGATGCATTACCCCATCGCGATCAAGTACTTTTTCGACCAGGCCGAACTCGATGCCCTCAAGGCCAAGGGCGGCTACTATCTGCCGACCAAGGCCCTGACCTTTTGCCAGGCCGAGATCGGAGCCCGCATGGAAGGGCTGAGCGTGCTCATGGGCCGGGAGCAGCTCGGCTGCGGCAACGCCAAATGCGTGTTCGGCTGGAAGGAGATCGACGAGGCCGAGATCAAGGGGCATCTCAAGTACGTGCGCGACCTGGCCCAGGCCGAGCGGTTCGTGCGCACCAAGCCGCGCCTGCAAAAGGCGCTGCTGGCCGTTCTGGTCTCGCCCCTGGCCGAGGCCCCCTTTGCCCCGGACGTGGTGCATTTTTACTGCGACAACATGCAGGCCTACCATCTGGTGGTGGACTGGATGGCGGCCCGGGACATCCATCCCCTGCGCCCCAACATGACCATGAATTCGGCGGCCTGCGCCGGCAACGTCCAGAGCTTCAACACCGGAGAGGCCAACGTGTTTCTGGCCTGCAGCGGCAGCTACAACGCCGGCAAGACCGAGCGCGGCGAGATCAACGTGGCCATCCCCGGAGCGGACCTGCCTCTGGTGGTCGAGCGCCTCATGGCCCGCAAAAAGGCCACGGGCGGCGCTTCGGTGACGCGCGCCGGCCAGCCTTTCCCGGGCGCGGATATCTGCAAGAACTGTCCGCTGATCGTTTTTAAAAAGGTCGAGGCCCCGGGCGCAAGCGCCTAACTTCGTGCCCTTTTAAGGCTTGGCGGGAGCCGGCGCGGGAAATGCCCCAATGAAAGCGGGGTCAGGCGGAAGCCTGGCCCCGGGCAAAAGCGCCTGGGCCAAGAGTCGATTGAGCCGGCTGCGGGGCCTGGGCCACGCCTTCTGGCGTCAGGCGTTTCTGGCGGCGGGGCTGAAGACGAGGCGGAGTTCCTCGACGCCGATCTGTTCCCGGCGGCATTTGAGTCGGCCGTTTTCGCAGTACGCCGCCATCCAGGGCGGCATATGGCTGCAGTAGACCTCAAGCATCTTGAAGGGGGTTCTCTCCAGGAAAGATTCAAGCACCTGCTTGGTCGTCATCCCGTTGGTCTTCGCCTGGCATCCCATGAGCGATACGACATACCTCCCGTCGCCCAGGTCCTTGGGGACCGGCCAGAGGCTGTTTCGCTGGGCGATGCGCTCTTTTTCCAGTTCGACCTGTTCCCAGACATAATCCAGCAAGAGCTCAGGCTCGGCTTCGTATTCCCAGACGTCGACGCCTTTGTTCTCCAGCGCCCGGACAAATACGTTGGGCAGCTTTCCAAATAAGAGGATGGTGCAGGTTCCGAGGAACAACCGTATTTCCGCGGCCTTGATGCGCAGGGCGGACATGCCTCGCTCGGGATCGATGGCCAATTCGATGTGCCTTGTCGGCTTCCACTTTTGCTCGGTGTATCGATAAATCGTGATCGATGCGCTCCTGCCGGTCTCCAAGCCGCTGTCGTCAGGCCCGCTGTGTATGGCGATTTCTTGCATTTCGCATTTCCTCTGTCGCGTCATTGAGGACAGAATAAGCGCATGGTCTTTCGGCGCTTGTGCCGTGAGGGCACGTTTGACGGGCTTCCCAGCAATTCCCGAGCCATGGAAGAATGTGAAAATATTTTTTAATCTTGGGATGTTGCGATCACGTTTTCATGGGAAAAACGTATCTACAATTATGTGTGTAAAACCCTGGACCCGCGACAGAAATGTCCGGCTTTTGTCGGTTCTCTCCGCTCCGGTAAAAGCGGACTCGTGCGCCTGGGGTTTGCACCTCGGCCTTTTGGGGCATGCTGGCTAGATGCTGTAATTCGCTGGTTGGTCACAAGACATCGCGGCTTCTCTGTCGACAAGTTCTTGAAGCGACTTGGTGTCGTAGACGCGCTCCAGAGCCGCTCTCGCTTCATCCCATAAGCTCAGGAAAACGCAGGTCCCTTTGAGGGCGCAGGCAAAGTGGGGCCGGTCCAGCTGGCAATCGACCGGCGTCATGGGACCGTCGATGAAACGGATGATTTCGCCGACGGTGATGTTGGCGGCCGGCCGACTGAGAAAAAAGCCGCCTTCCTTGCCTCGTTGCGAATCCACGAAGCCGCCCTGGCGCAGTTGGTGCAGGATGACTTCCAGGAACCGTTTGGGGATGGCTTGGTTGGCGGCGATGTCCACGGAGCGCACCGCGCCCTCGCCCGGCCGTTTGGCCAGTTCGAAGAGCGCCCGCAAGGCATATTGACATTTCTGCGTCACCCACATGGCTGCGTCATGCCTCTTTTCCTCATGCCGCGGCCCGAGCGCCGGGCCGGGCGGTCATATTTCCGCGACGTTCGTCTCGCCGGGCCGCCGGCCCGGCAACTTTGCGAGTCAGCCGCCGACTATTGAACTCGATTAAATTGATCGACAAAGTCAAGATTAAACGGGCAAACCTCCCTCGTCAAGGCGACGCGGCCCGCTTCAGGTCGCGTCCGCGGCCGCACGCAAGGCCCTGTCCAGATCTCCCTGAAGATCGGCCGCCGACTCCAGCCCTACGGACAGGCGGACCAGGGCGTCGGAGATGCCCCGCGCCGCCCGTTCGGCCGGCGGCATGGCGGCGTGGGACATGGTCGACGGGTGGGACAGGATGGATTCCACGCCGCCGAGGCTGACCGCCACCTTGGGCAGGCGGATTGCCCGCATGAAGGCCGCTGCCGCCTTGGCGTCGAGGAGTTCGAAACTGAGCACCGCGCCGGGGCCGTCGGCCTGGCGCATCTGGATGGCGTGGCCGGGGTGGTCGGGCAGGCCGGGGTAATGGACGCGCGCCACTCCGGGCCGGGCCGCAAGCCATGTGGCCAGCTCTCGGGCCGTGGCCTGTTCGGCGGCCAGACGCACGGCCAGGGTGCGCATGCCCCGGGCGAGCAGCCAGCAGTCTTGGGGGCCAAGCACCGCGCCGCAGGCGTTTTGCACGGCGTAGAGCTTGCGCCCGAGGTCCGCGTCGGCCGTGACGGCCAGACCGGCCACGAGATCGCTGTGGCCGCCCAGGAATTTTGTCGCGCTGTGCAGCGCGATGTCAAAGCCGTAAGCGAGGGGGCGCTGGAGAAAGGGCGTCATGAAGGTGTTGTCGATGATGGCGAGCAGCCCCTTGGCCTTGGCCAGGGCGGCGACGGCCCGCAGGTCGGTCACGGTCAGCAGGGGATTGGAAGGGCTTTCGATGTAGACGGCTTTGGTGCGGGGGCCGACGGCCTTGGCCAGGGCGTCCGGGTCGGCGGTGTCCACGAAGGTCGTTTCCAGGCCCCAGCGGGCGAAGATCGTGGTCAGCGCCCGGTAGGCCCCGCCGTAGAGGTCGCGGCCGGCCACGATGTGGTCGCCCGGGGAAAAGAGCAGCAGGACGCTGGTGATGGCGGCCATGCCCGAGGCAAAGGCGAAGCCGCGCTCTCCGCCTTCCAGGGCGGCGATGTGCGTCTCCACGGCTTGCCGGGTCGGGTTGCCGCTGCGGGCGTAGTCGAAGCGGCCGGGGCGGCCGGGATCGGCCTGGGCAAAGGTCGAGGCGGCATGCAGGGGCAGGCTCAGGTCGCCGTAAGGCTCGTCAGGGTCCTGGCCGCCGTGGATGAGCAGGGTGGTGAAGTCCATGGTATCGCCTTGGTTCGGGTTGCGCCGGTTGGCGTCACAGTATCGCCTGCAAATCGGCCACAAGGTCGCCTGGGTCTTCCAGGCCGATGGACAGACGCAGCAGGCCGTCCGTGACGCCGAGCCGGGCCCGGGTTTGCTGGTCGATGTCGGCATGGGTCTGCACGGCGGGAAGCGTGATAAGGGACTCCACGCCGCCAAGGCTTTCGGCGAAAAGAAAGAGCTTCGCCTGGGCCAGGATGTCGGCCGTCCGGGACGGCTCGGCCAGCTCGAAGGAGACCATGGCCCCGAAGCCGGCGGCTTGGCGTTGCTGGCGGCCGTGTCCGGGGTGATCGGGCCGGCCCGGGTAATGCACACGGGTCACGGCCGGATGGCCGGCCAGGAAATCGGCCACGACCCGGGCCGAGGCCTGCTGCCGGGCCAGGCGTACGCCCAGGGTCTTGAGCCCGCGCAGGATCAGCCAGCTGTCCAGGGGACCCAGCCCGGCCCCGGCGGCATTCTGGAAAAAGGCCAGCCGCTCGGCCAGGTCCGGGGCCTTGGCCACCAGGATGCCGGCCACCACGTCGTCATGGCCGCCGAGATACTTGGTGGCGCTGTACACGGTCACGTCGGCGCCAAGCTCCAGCGGGCGCTGGAGCAGCGGCGTCATGAAGGTGTTGTCCACGACGAAAAGCGCGCCATGGTCTCGGGCCAGCCGGCCAAGCGCCGCCAGGTCGGCCACCTTGAGCAGGGGGTTGGTCGGGCTTTCGACGAAAAGCGCCTTGGCCCCGGTGGCGAGGGCCCCTGCCACGCTCGGGGTGTCGGCCGTGTCCACGTAGACGGCCTCGATGCCCAGTGGGCGGTACAGGCGCTCGAACAGCCGGAAGCTGCCGCCGTAGAGGTCCTCGGTGACGACGATCCGGTCGCCCGGGGCGAACAGGCGGCACAGACAGTCCAGGGCGGCCATGCCCGAGGCGAAGGCCAGGGCCCGGCAGCCGCCGTCGGCGCGGGCCATGGCTTCCTGCAGGACGTCGCGGGTGGGGTTGGCGG
>JAEZEM010000022.1 GCA_023417745.1 Pseudomonadota bacterium | reverse complement strand
GTGGTCTGGTTTTCGGTGTTGATCATGTAGCCGGCGTTGACCGAAAATTCGACCTTGCTCTTGGACAGCCAAGTGAAGGCCACGTTGCCGTCGAAGCTGGCGTAGTTCATGCCGAGGTTGGTGAGTTTTTTGGGATTGTAGTAGCCGGTGGGCAAAAAGATGATGGGCGACACGACCAGATGGCATTCGCCGAAGTTCCAGCCGGCGATGACCGGCATGAGGAAGATGTCGGACAGCCCGCCCCGGTCGCCGCCGCCGCCGTAGGCGAGGTGATGCGGCGTTTCCAGACCCGTGGCGCGCGACTTATGGTCCCAGTCGGCGGCCAAGTCGCCGGCGATGTGTTCGTTGACGATAAACGGCACGCCGACGCCGACGCCGAGGAAGCCGCCCATGGCCGGCACGTCGAACAGGTAGGAGAGCTTGGTGATGTTCATCACCACGGAGGAATCGACGCCGGCAAAAGCCCGGCCGCCTTTGAGGGACTGATCCGTGTGGGCGGACTGGTAGAAGGTGTCATTTCGCACGTAAAACCCGTCGGCCGGGATGTAACCCATGAGGAAATCGCCGTAGGCGCCGAGGATGTAGTGGCTCACGCCGCCTTCGGCGGCTCGCGCCTGCCCCGGCGCGGCAGCGGAAACGGCCCAGACGGCCAAGGAGACGAAGAGAATTGCGACGTGAAGACGTCTGGCGGCGTTTCGAAAAGTCGGCATGGCGGCATCCTTTGGCGCAGGGTTGCAAGTTGTGAAAGCCTGTCGCTAGAAGAGCTTGGGCAAAATCGGCGTCAGCGTGAACTTGAACGTCCACTCCGTGCCCTCGTGGCGGGGCCGGACCACCGAATAATCCGCCTCGGCCGAGAGTTTGACCGGCAGATTGCCCAGGGTGACGAGCTTGGCCACGCCCAGGCCCACGGGCAGGGTCAAGGCGTTTTCCGCCTTTTTCTGGGTCCAGTCGATGAGAATGTTGGGCGACATCCCCACCTGCCAGGTCTTGGCCGGCGAGTACCACAGGAAATACTGCGCCTTGGTCAGGCTCACTTCCTTGCGGTCGGGATCGCCGCCCACGGACCACCACTGTTGCGGGAAAATGCCCGCCACCCAGTTCGCGTCCATATAGACGAGGGCCGCCGCGCCGCCAAGTTGCCATTTGCCGTTGCCGAGATGCTTGTCCGTGGCCGTGGGAAACACCGCCGTGGGGCCAAGGCCGACAAGAAAACCGGAACTCGACGAGGCCGGGGCGACCATGGCCATGAACTCGGCGTCGCCTAGGCCGAAACGCTCGTCGGTCTTGTGCAGGCCGGCGGCATACGGGGTATTGTAGACCGGAATCAGGGGCCGGGTGATGAGGCGCAGGTCGGCCGGCAGGTCAAAAGTAAGGACAGGCTGGAAATTATAGTTGAACTGGGTCTTCTCGTATTTGAAAGGACCGCCCTTGGGCGACTGGAGCAGGTTGAGGTTGAACTGGTTGGTGATCATCCACAGGCTGCCCACGGGATTGCTCGATTCCTGGGTGAGCTTTTGCAGCTCGTCGTCGCTTTTTTCCGGCGACGGAGCCTGGGCCGCGGCCTTGCCGACAACGGCCAGGGCGAGAATCAGGACAAGAGGCAAAAGCGATTGCAAACGGCGAAGCATGGGGTACGTCCTTTGGGTTGCGCCGCGCGGCCGGCGCTGCTTGCGGCGACACACGACAAAAAACCGCTGGCGTGGCCCGTCTCCGCCAAACAGCGAATTTGGGCCACGCCAGCCGGTCGACAAGGTCTGAAGTTATTTGAACGGCGCGGCCTGGCCGGTCGTGTCCGGATAATCCACCGGAATAAAGACCGGGATGGCGCTTATGCCCTTGGCTGTGGCCAGGGCCTTGGCCACGTCCACATAGCGCCAGTTCTTGTTGTCCATGCTGCGGTAGTAGTAGCGAAGCCGGGCCGTGTCGGCCACGACCGACCAGATGGTCTTGTCGAAGCGTTCTTCCTTGCCTTCAAAGCCGCGCACCGCGCCGATGGGAATATCCACGTTGTCGAGAATGGTGATGGCCTGGTTGAGGCCGGCGTCCGCGCCCTTGGCCGGCAGGGCCGCCTGGGACAGGGCCACCATGCGCACGAAGCGGCTCGGCGGACTGTAATCCCCGGGCAGGCCGTAGAGCCCCGAGCCCTGGCCGAAGGTGTTGAGGGTCAGGCCCCTCAGTTTAAGCTCGGGCGTATTGAAAGTCGAAAGATTGATGTAGTTGTCGAGGTTGGTGAGCATCCAGTCGAAGGTCGGGGAGTTGGTCATGACGCCCAGGGGATTGTCATACAAGGTGACGGCGCCTTTGGCGTATTCGATGACCACGCAGTCGCCCGAGGGGTCGTGGACGACGTAGTGCAAGGGCAGCGGTCCGGCGTCGCCGACCGGCCCCTGGCAGACCCGGGCCTGCCGGTAGCCCTTGCGGACCTCGGCCACGCTGCCGAAGGTGGACAAAAGCCAGGTGCCGAATTCGTACTGGGCCAGAGTCTTGCCGGCCTTGGACCGGTCGAAGGGTTCATAGGTGGCGTAGCCGGGCAGGAAAAGCTGGCCGACAACGAGGCCCTTTTCGTTCATGCCGTCGGAAGCCAGGGGCATCCCGAAATCGAACATGCCGACAAAGGCGTGCTTGACCTGCCATTTGAGGCCATTGGACGACCCGTCGGGCAGGGTGCCCTTGTAGGCCGTGCCCCGGGGCACGATGCCGAGCACGGTCTGGAGCGTCCACTCGCCTTCCATGGTGCGGGCGTAAAAGACCAGTCCATCACTGGTCTTGGTGCGCACGCTGGTGCAGGCTTGGCTCGGCGCGGCGGCCAGGATGGTCAGGAACAACACGAAAAACAGCGCCGTCATACGTTGCGGCATGGGCATCCTCCCCGGAAACAGGTTTGGCGAAATCCGCAGCAAATGCGCCGCAAGGCGCAAGCGCGCCAACCGAAGCGCCGAAAAGCGGCTTTCGCTTGGCCAAAAACGGGAAAATCGGCTGTTTTCAACACCGTCTGAGACAGAGGAACAGGCTGTCCAGAAAATCTCACCAAACAATCCCCGCCACGACACGCAATGCTCCGAGGTCGAGACTGCATTGTCCTAAGATTGCTTCATTGCCTGCCTGACCCTACAAAAGACAGGACAACTATTACGATTTCAGGAATCAAGGCAAGACAAATAACCCGACCTCGCCATGAGAAAGGACAGCTCCATGCAATGGACCGTATGACGGGGGTTGTGCAGACGCGTTTCGAGCCGCGCCAGTCAGCCAGGCGTCGAACGCCCGGGCGTCCATGGGGTTGGGGTTAAATGAGCAAGTGTGGGGCGGCCAGACTTCGGGCGGCCGGAGGGACTTTTATGCAATGCACCGCCAGCCGCCACCCAAACAGCGGGGCGAATTGGCAACGCGATTGGATACCCCCGGCTTCCAAAGGACGCAGCCCTTTGGAAACCCGGGCAACGGTGGTTTTCGTCAAAGGCGAACCACTCTTTATCCCTTTGTCCGCCGAGGGGGGCCAGGGGTATCATCCCCTCGGCCGTCGGAGGCGTCCCTCCACGGCAAAGGGTGCATGTCCCTTCTATTTGCTCAGGAGCGACGGCCGGCCAATGTCGATCGCCATAAGGTCCTCGCCGACGATGAGCCGGCCCGGGAAGTCGCGCTTGATAGCCTGGAAACGCCAGGGCGGCGTGTTGCCCGGGGCGATGTGGCTGAGAACCAAGGTCTTGACCTCGCAGGACGCGGCCACCCGGCCAAGATCGGCCGAACTGGTGTGGGCGGTCATGACATGGTCATAGAGCGGCCAGGCCGGATGGTTCCTGTCCACGCCGGCAAAGGCGGCCTCGATCCAGGCCTGGTCGATGACCTCGTGGACCAGCACGTCGGCCCCACGGGCCAGACGCTGGAGGTTGCCGCGCGTGTTTGGTCCGGTGTCGCCGGAGATGACGACGCCGCCGTCGTCAGTGTCGAAGCGGTAGGCGAAGCTCGGGTAGACCTGGAAATGGTCGACCAGCACGGCCGACACCCGCAGCCGGTCGTCCTCGTACACGGCAAACGGCTCCATGGCCGGACAGGTGTCGGCGGCGGTCCAGGGCCGGGCCGGGTCGGGCGGGACAAAACCGGCCGGCCAGGGAATGGCCGCCGGGTCGCCGATCTCCCGGACGTCGAGAATCCGGGTCAGGTCCGGGTAGCCCTCGTCACGGGCGCAGTCATTGAAGTTCTGGGCAAAGGCCTGCAGCAGCAGCTCGGTCATGCGTTTCGTGCCGGGCGTGGGCGTGGCCGGGGAGCCCAGGCCGGCTTCGGCCGTCATGATGCCGCCGGCGTAGCCGGAATGGTTTTCCTCCAACCTCCCCCGGCTGCCCGGCCCGATGACGATCAGTTCCTTGCCGCCGCCGTAGCCCGAACGCGCTCCGACTTCGAGAAAGGTCGCGTAGTCGCCCAGGTGGTCCATGTGCAGGTGAGTCAGGAACACGGCCCGCACATTGGCCATGAAGGTGGTCAGCTCGCCCTGTATGCGCTCCCGGCCGCGCCGGACGTACCTGCCCCGGTTGAAGGCCTGGGCCAGGCGGCGGGTCGCGCCGAAGCCGAGGTCGATGACGTAGAGGGCGTCGCCCACGGCCAGGGCCTGGGAAGCGCTGGCCCGGTCGCAGTCCGGCCACCAGGTCATGCCGCCGGTGGTGCCAAGCAGCGTCAGCACGGTGTTGTGGCTGTCCGCCCGGGGCAAACGGCGGCCCGGACGGTCGGTGGACGCCCTTGCCGGCCTGGAGCGGCGCGACAAGCTGGAAACAGCAGTGCGCATCGGACCCATAAACCCCTCCTTGCGGCGCGCCCCGGGGCGTCACCGATACAGCGGAACCGGGAAGAAAAAGGCGTCGATGCCCGGGCGCGGCGGTTGCGAAGGCGGCGCGCCGTCTGGCGCGGTCTCGATCCAGTTGACCTGCCCGGCCAGATGCTCCCGGGAAATCGCTTCGTGAAACGCGGCCTGGCCGGCTCCGGGCTGGCCTTCCCGGCTGGCCCAGAGCAGCTCGAAATAGTGCCTGTATGCGTTCCACAAATGCCGGGCCTGGGCGTTGCCTCCGCTCCACAGCCCGCTGCCGGGCCGGGCGGCGACGATGGTCCCGGCCTGCCAGAGCCGGCCGCTGCCAAGGCCTGGCGTATCGAGATTGGATGAGGAGACGTAGATGCGCCGGCCGGTCTCGTGGCCGGGCACGTCGAGGAGCACGAACTTGTTGTGCATGTCCCGGGGCGTGCCGGGATTGACCGGCCGGCCGGCCGCGTCGAGGGCGGGCCAGACCAGGGCCGATTCGAGGGAGAAGGCCTTGCCCGTGGCCGCATCGACCCGGCGCAGGACCGGCGGGCCGGCAAGGAGCGCGCCCGTGGCCGTCGGCGCGGCCGGATCGCCCCCTTGGAACTGCCACAGCAGGCGCACGGTCAGGTTGCCGGGGCGCACGGCCGGGGCCATATCGTCGCGAGTGCGGTCCTCCCCGCGCCTGCCGGCAAAGCCCTCGGTCACGAAGCGGTAAAGGTTGTCGATGAAATAGGCCGTGGGACCGATCTCGAACATGGCCACGTCAAGGACCACGTCGCGGCCCTGGCGCAGTTCGGCAGCCGCGTCGTAAATGGCCGCGTCGTACCAGTCGACCAGGCCCGGGGCGTGCTGGCCGGGATAGGGGGCGTTGAGATAGCGCGGCCAGGGCTTGTCGGCCTGGGCCGGAAAGCCGCCCACAAAGGCCTGGGCCCGGCCGCCGTAGAAGCGCACGACATAGTCGCCCACGGCATAGGGCGGCAGGTCGTCGCCGCTGGAATCGGCCGTTCCCCGCCCGCCCGGAAACAGGCCGGTCCCGTCGCCGGTTCCGGCCGCCTCGGCCAGGGCGGCGAAGGCGACGGAGAGGTTCGGGGCGTTCTCGACGAAACGCAGGGCGTTGTTGCCCTTACAAGCGAGTCCCACGGTCTGGAGATTGAGCGAGCCGTGGACGGTGTAATATTCGCCGGCCCCGTCGTCGCACTGAAACACCTTGGCGTGGGTCTCGGGATTGCCCCAGCGCCCATGTTGCCGGCCCTCTTCAATGCGCGCCGCAGCGCCCGTGCGCGGCATAAGCGCCCGCAGGGCCTCGGGCGAAACGTTGCCCACGCCGTAACGCACGACAAGCGAAGACACGTCGTTCAGGGCGTCGATGCGGGCCAAGACCTCCCGGGTCACGTCGTCGGCGGCCGTGCGGCG
>JAEZEM010000015.1 GCA_023417745.1 Pseudomonadota bacterium | reverse complement strand
AGGAACCGGATTTGTCTTGATTAATAGCCGGCGCTGTGCCATTTTTCGGGTAAAGCGCGTCTGTTTTTGATACGTGCCTGGAAGGAATTCGCATGGATATCATTGGCTATTTCTTTGTCGCCCTGGCCAGAGTGCTCGATATTGTCTTTAGCCTCTATTTCTGGATCATCCTGATCGCCGCGCTGCTCTCCTGGGTGCGCCCCGATCCGTACAATCCCGTGGTCCGCTTCCTGCGCGCCGTCACCGACCCGGTCTTCTACCGCGTCCGGCGCTGGCTGCCGTTTCTCACCATCGGCGGCATCGACCTGTCGCCCATCGTGGTGATCCTGGGGCTGCAGTTCCTTCAATGGTTCCTTGTACCCACCCTCATGCGCCTTGGCGGTATGGGGATGGGGCGCATGTAGGGGGCCTGGGTGGCGACGGCTGACCCGGAGTGTGCCCCAAACTGCTGCGGAGCGGCCTTTACGCCGTCGCCGGGCCGGAAGTCTAAGCCGTGACTCTGGACAAGATCGACCTGCTCGACCGCACGTTTTCCCACAGTCTCGTCGGCTACCGCCGCGACGAAGTGGACCGCCTCGTGGCCGAGGCGGCGGAGTCCATCGGCCGTTTGGCCGAAGAAAAGATGGCGCTTACCCGGACCAACGACGGACTTGCCCGGGAAATCGCCGAGTACCGCGCCCGAGAGGCGACCCTTCGCGACACGTTGCTCACCACCCAGCGCATCGTGGAGGAGCTCAAGGGCAAGGCTCGCGAGGAAGCCCGGCGCATTGTCGAGGCGGCCAGGAGCGAGGCGGCCGCCATCGTGGCCGAGGCGCGTGGCCAGGCCGACGCCCTGGCCGGCGAGATCGAGGCCCTGGCCAGCCGCAAGACGGCCATGACCGGCCGGTTTCGCGACCTGCTGACGGCGGCTTTGGGCCTGCTCGACGCCGAGGCGGCCAGGGACGAAACCCGGGAGGCAACGGCCCGGATGGCCGAAAGCGGCCGGGACGGCGTATTTCTTGACGGTGAAGCGGCCGACACGGCCGTGTCCCTGTCGCAGCCGGGGCAGGGGAGCTAGGGCCATGGCGCGCCAAGCTTCGGCCCAACGTGTTTCCCCGGCGGCAGCAGGGCTGGCGGCCGGCGACGGCGAACGGCCGATCTTTGTCGCGCCGGCCGGTGATGGGGCCTGGACGTTGCGGGTGGCCGTGACCCCGGGCGGGGCCAAGGACGCCCTGGCCGGGTTGGCCGAAGACCGCCTGCGGGTGCGGCTTCGGGCCAAGGCCGTGGAAGGGCAGGCCAACGCCGCCCTGACCGGTTTCGTGGCACGTTGCCTGGGGGTCAAGCCCCGGCAGGTGCGCATTGTTTCCGGCGAGAAATCCCGGAAAAAGACCTTACGTATCGAGACAGAGTCCGAGCCCGACTGGCCCAGTGTGGCCGGGACGGGATACGACTAGAACCGTCAACAAGGAGTCTGTGCCATGGATCAACGCGATCTGGATCTCGTCGCCAAGTACGGTGAAGCGGACCCGGAACTCAAGAGCCTCTATGAAGAGCACGTCGCGTTTGAGAAGATTCTGGAGAAGATGGAGTCCAAGCCATTTCTGACTCCGGCGGAAGAGACGGAACTCAAGGAGATCAAGAAGAAGAAGCTCTCCGGCAAGACTCGCATCGAAACGCTTCTGGCCAAGTACCGTAAGGCGGAGGTCCAATAGCATGGAACTCACCGGGGCCCAGATCCTCCTGGAATCCCTGCGCCGTGAAGGCGTGGAAGTCGTGTTCGGCTTTCCGGGCGGTGCGGTCATCGACATTTACGACCAGTTGCCGCACTACCCCCTACGCCACGTGCTGGTACGCCACGAGCAGGGCGCCATCCACGCGGCCGACGGCTATGCCCGGGCCACGGGCAGGGTAGGCGTATGCCTGGTGACCTCGGGCCCCGGAGCCACCAATACCGTGACCGGCATCGCAACGGCCTACATGGATTCGGTGCCGGTCGTCATCATCACCGGACAGGTGCCGACGCCCTTAATCGGCAACGACGCCTTCCAGGAAGTCGACATCGTCGGCATCACGCGCTCCTGCACCAAGCACAATTACCTGGTCAAGGACGTGCGCGACCTGTCCCGGGTCATCAAGGAGGCCTTCTACCTGGCCTCCACCGGCCGGCCGGGACCGGTGCTCATCGACTTGCCCAAGGACGTGCAGACGCAACTGACGGAATACAAGTATCCGAAAACCATCAAGATGCGCAGCTACAACCCCACCTACGCCCCCAACCCCAAGCAGGTGGCCAAGGTGGCGGACGTGCTGCGAAAGGCCAAAAAGCCCATCATCTACGCCGGCGGCGGGGTCATCGCCTCCGAGGCCAGCGAAGACCTGGCCTGGCTGGCCCGGGCCCTGGACATTCCGGTCACGGCCACGCTCATGGCCCTGGGCTGCTTTCCGGCCGACGATCCGCGCTGGCTCGGCATGCACGGCACCTATGCCGCCAACATGGCCATCAGCCACGCCGACCTGATCCTGGCCATCGGCAGCCGCTTCGACGACCGGGTCACCGGCAAGATCAGCGAGTTCGCCAAGAACGCCAAGATCGTGCACATCGACATCGACCCCACCTCCATCCAGAAAAACGTGGCCGTGCACATTCCGGTGGTGGCCGATTGCAAGAGCTTTTTGACCGCCCTGCGCGACATCCTGGAGCCGACCCTGGCGACCGAGCCGGCTACGCCCCATGAAGCCTGGACGACCAAGGTCACGGACTGGAAAGCCGAGAAACCGCTCAGCTACGCCCAGGACGAAACGACCATCAAGCCGCAGTTCGTGGTGGAGACCATCTCCAAACTGACCAAGGGCGAGGCCGTCATCACCACGGAAGTGGGCCAGAACCAGATGTGGACGGCCCAGTTCTACGCCTTCACCCGGCCCCGGTCGTTTATCAGCTCCGGCGGCCTTGGCACCATGGGCTTCGGATTTCCGGCGGCCATCGGGGCGCAGATGGCCTTTCCGGACCGCTTGGTCATTGACGTGGCCGGCGACGGCTCCATCCAGATGTGCATCCAGGAGCTGGCCACGGCCGTATGCTATGGCCTGCCGGTCAAGATCGTCATTTTAAACAACGGCTATCTCGGCATGGTCCGGCAGTGGCAGGAGCTTTTCTACAAAAAAAACTACTGCGCCACCTGCCTGGACGTGGCCCCGGACTTCGTCAAGCTGGCCGAGGCCTACGGCGCGGCCGGGTTTAGGGTCACCGACCCGGCCAAGGTGGAGTCCACCCTGGCCGAGGCCTTCGCCTTGCCGCGTCCGGTCATCGTGGACGTGGTGGTGGACCGCGAGGAGAACGTGGCCCCCATGGTGCCGGCCGGCAAGTCCATAACCGAGATGATCCTCGTCTAGGAGAGCACCCCCATGCGCCACATTTTATCCATCCTCGTCGAGAACGAACCCGGGGTGCTTGCCAGGGTGGCCGGCCTGTTCAGCGGCCGGGGCTACAACATCGAAACCCTAAACGTCGCCCCCACCCTGACCGAGGGGCTGTCCATGATGACCATCACCACCACCGGCGACGAGGCCATCATCGAACAGATCGTCAAGCAGCTGCGCAAGCTCGTCACCACGCTCAAGGTCGTGGACCTCACCGAGGTCAAGTCCGTGCAGCGCGAAATGATGCTGCTGCGGGTGGACGCCGAAGGCCAAAAGCGCGTCGAGGTATTGCGCATCGTGGACATCTTCCGCTGCAAGGTGGTGGACGTGAGCCCGGACGAACTGGTGCTCGAAGTCACCGGCAACCAGGAAAAGCTCACGGCGCTTATAAACCTCCTGCAACGCATCGGCATCAAGGAAGTCGCCCGCACCGGGGCCGTGGCCATGAAGCGCGGGATGCAGGAGTAGGGCGCTGCCGCGCCCTGCCTGGATTTGAAATCGAGCGTGCCCCAAGCGGCACGAGAAAGGAGCAAGGATGAAAATCTATTACGACCAGGACGCCGATCTTTCCCTCTTGGCTGACAAGACCGTGGCCGTCATCGGCTACGGCAGCCAGGGCCATGCCCATGCCCAGAACCTGCGGGATTCCGGCGTCAAGGTAGTCATCGGCCAGCGCCCCGGCGGCCCCAACTGGGAGCTTGCCAAGGAAAACGGCTTCACACCCATGAGCGCCGCCGAAGCCGCCGCCGCCGCCGACCTGATCATGATCCTGGTCCCGGACCAGCACCAGAAAGCCGTCTACGAAAAGGACGTCCTGCCGAACCTCAAGCCCGGCAAGATGCTGCTTTTCGCCCACGGATTCAACATCCACTTCCAGCAGATCATGCCCCCGGCCGACGTGGACGTGGCCATGGTCGCGCCCAAGGGACCGGGTCATCTGGTGCGCCGGGTCTATACCGAAGGGGCCGGCGTTCCCTGCCTCATCGCCATCCACCAAAACGCCACCGGCAAGGCCATGGAGACCGCCCTGGCCTACGCCAAGGGCGTGGGCGGCACGCGCGGCGGCGTGTTGACCACCACCTTCAAGGAAGAGACCGAGACCGACCTGTTCGGCGAGCAGGCCGTCCTGTGCGGCGGCGCGGCCGAGCTGGTCAAGGCCGGTTTCGAGACCTTGTGCGAGGCCGGCTACCAGCCCGAGATCGCCTACTTCGAGTGCCTGCATGAGCTCAAACTCATCGTGGACCTCATGTACGAGGGCGGCCTGTCGCGCATGCGCTACTCCATCAGCGACACCGCCGAGTACGGCGACTACGTCAGCGGCCCCCGCGTCGTCACCGACGAGAC
>JAEZEM010000476.1 GCA_023417745.1 Pseudomonadota bacterium | reverse complement strand
AGCGTATAGATGAACGGGGCCACGGCCGAGCCGCTGGTCAGGACCACCAGCACGCCAAAAAGCAGCAGCACCAGGATAATGGGCAGCAGCCAGAATTTTTTGCGCACGCGCAAGAAGCCCCAGAGTTCACGCAGAAATTCCATATCGCCTCCAAGTGGACCCGCCTCTGGGCGGGAGTGATGTCAGAGCGGCCAGCGGTTGGTGTCGCATCCCAGCGAGGAGCAGAGAGCGTGTCGTTGAGACAGTGCTAACACCATATGTTTCTTTGAAAAATACTCTCGTATTTTTTATGAGGCATGAAACTAAAACGGCTGCTCGACGTCGGCGGCCGTGAAGGTGTGGTCGCGGACCCGGAAGACGGAGTCCGTGCCCTGCTTGAACTGGCGCACCCGCATGGGGTCCTTGCCGAGCAGGGAGCGCAGCAGGCCCATGGGCGTGAGGACCAGAAAAAAGGCCAGGGTCAGGATCACCTTGGACATGACCGTGCCGAGCACATGGGACAGGCCGAACCAGACCTTAGCCAGGGGCTTGAAAAAGGAAGGCCAGATCATGTCCAGCAGCAGGATGGCCGTGGCGATGGTCGCGTAGCGGATTTCCCGGGTAGCGAGAAAGACGATCAGCCCGACCAGGGTCAGGGCCATGCCGGTGTCCCGGGCCTGGTCGCGGCTGGCGGACAGCCAAAAGGAGGATTTCTGGCGCTTGTGTTCCAGTGAGGACATGCGGGGGTGCTCCGAATCGGGCGTTTGGCGACGCTGCCGTCTTGGCGGAAGTCTGGCTTCCCCTAGCCCAGGGCGCACCTGGGCGTCAAGGCGCGCAGGCCGTCAGGAAATAGCTTGCCGAAGCAGTAATGTCCGGAGCAATCATTGTATTTGTTAATTAGTACACGATTTGTGGTGCCTGTTGCCCAAAAATATCTTGACCGGTTAAAATATCATGTTATTGGTTGAGAATTGATGGGCTTCATATCTTGTGATGCAAAAAGGGGGTTCTTGTATGACAATACGAACAAGGGCGCTTCTGATTGTCATACTAGGACCTTTGCTGACTGCTGCGGTCATGTTTTTTAATGAAATGCGTCTCATTGATTCGTCGTACGAGGATTCTGTCCTGAATCAATCGCGAGCAATAGTGGCCATGGCCGCCGCCGCCCGGCAGGAGATGTCGAAGAAACTGGAACAAGGCGTCATACGGCCCTTCGATCAGATTCCCAAAGACAAGCTGGTGGAAGCGGTTCCGGTCATCACGGCCATCAACATGGTCCGGGTTAACGCCGCCAAGATGGGGTACGCCTTCAAGGCTCCCAAGGAGCAGCCCCGTAATCCCGCCAACGCGCCGACCCCCGAGGAGTCGGCCATCCTCAAAACCATGGCCCAAGGCAATCTCGACGAATACGTGGTCAAGACGTCCGACCATATCCGCTTTTTCCAGGCCATCCGGCTGACCCGTGAATGCCTGTACTGCCATGGCGACCCCAAGGGCGAACGTGATCCGGTGGGCGGCGTCAAGGAAGGCTGGCGGGAGGGCGAGATGCACGGCGCTTTTGCCCTTACCATGTCCCTGGACCAGGCCAAGCGGGAGGCGGCCAAGGCGGCCTGGAACTCCGGCCTGTCGATGCTTGTGGTGTTGGCCGTGGTCGTGGCCCTGGCCCTGTGGCGGATGCAGGCCGACATGTTCGGCCCCATGCTGCGGCTGCGGGGCTATGCCCGGGCCGTGGCCGACGGCAACCTGGACGCCGAACCTCAGGGTCGGTTCGCCAAGGAGCTTCGCGACGTCAAAAAGGCCATCGCGGCCATGGTGACCTCGCTTAAGGCCAAGATCGCCCTGGCTGACAGCAAGTCCGAGGAAGCGGCCCGCGAGGCAGCGGCCTGCCGCCGCCAGACCGATGTGGCCGAGGAGGCCATGCGCCAGGCCCGACGGGCCAAGGCCATGGGCATGACGCAGGCGGCCGAGGAGCTGACGGACATCGTGGGCGCGGTCACCTCGGCCTCGGAAGAACTGTCCAGCCAGGTGGAGCTGTCCAGCAACGGGGCCAGCGAACAAGCTTCCCGCCTGGACGGCGCGGCCACGGCCATGGAGCAGATGAACGCCACGGTGATCGAGGTTTCGCGCAACGCGGCCAAGGCCGCCCATACCACCGAAGAGGCCATGTCCCGGGCCGGCGAAGGGGCGCGGGTGGTGGCCGAGGCCGTGGCCGGCATCACCAGGGTCAAGGAGCAGGCCCTGGCGCTCAAAGCGGACATGGACGTCCTGGGCCAGCAGGCCGTGGGCATCGGCCATGTGCTGTCCGTCATTTCCGACATCGCCGACCAGACCAATCTCCTGGCCCTAAACGCCGCCATCGAGGCGGCCCGGGCCGGCGAGGCCGGCCGGGGCTTCGCGGTGGTGGCCGACGAGGTCCGCAAACTGGCCGAAAAGACCATGACCGCCACCAAGGAAGTGGACGAAGCCATTGCCGGCATCCAGGCCGGGGCCCAAAAGAACATCGGCAACGTGGACCGGGCCGCCGAGGCCATCGAGGACGCCACGGAACTGGCCAAGCGCTCGGGCCAGTCCCTGGACGCCATCGTCACCCTGATCCAGGAAGCGGCCGATCAGGTGCGGGCCATCGCCACGGCTTCCGAGGAACAGTCGGCCACCAGCGAGGAAATCAACCGCACGGTGGACGACATCAACCGCATCTCGGCCGCGACCTCCGACGCCATGCGCCAGTCGGCCGAGGCCATCGACGAACTGGCCCGGCAGATCAGCGGCATCAAGCATCTTATCGAGGAAATGCGCCAGCAAAACAGCGCGTTAGAATAGCGCGGCCGGCGGCTCGCCATGGCGGCCGGGAGGCGTGGCCTCCCGGCCGCTTGCGTTTGTTTAGTCGCCGAAGTCCCGGCGTTGGCGCTTGCGTTCGCCCTGGCGTTTCTTGTCGTCCAGGCGGCGCAGTTTCGAGGCCAGGGTGGCCCGGGTCTTGCGTCGGGGGGGGCGGGGGGTGAGCGCCTCGCGCAGCAGCGCGGCGAAGCGTTCCAGGGCGATTTCCTTGTTGGCGAACTGGCTGCGGCTGGTCTGGGAGACCACGCGCAGCACGCCGTCCTTGCCGATGCGGCCGGCCAGCGTCTCGCGGACATGCGCCTTGTCGGCCTCGGTGAGGCTCGGCGAGGCGTCGAGATCAAAGAGCAGCGTCACCTTGGAGCTGGTGACGTTGACGTGCTGGCCGCCGGGACCGCCGCTGCGGGCGGCGATAAAGGTTATTTCAGCCAGGGGGATGCTCACCCTGGAAGTTACCGGCAAACACTCCATCGTTTTTCTCCTGGGGCGTCGTCCCGGCTCTCCGGCCAGCCCTGCGCGGACCATGGGCTTGGCGCGGGGCGCGTCTTATCGCCGTTCCGCGCCCCGGCGGCTTAAGACCAGGGCCAGGGCGGTGGTGAGTTTGACCACCTCGACGTTGTTTTTGCGCACCAGCCCGGCCAGGCGTTTGGCCAGGGCGGTGAGCAGCTTGACGCCCAGGGCCGGATGGGCCTGGAGGCAAGCGAAAAAGGCGTCGCGGTCGATGCGCAAAAACCGGCAGTCGGTGAGGCAGGTGACGGTGGCCGAGCGGATGTCGCGGTCAAGCAGGGCCATCTCGCCGAAAAAGGGGCTTTGGGCGTCGGAGAGCTCCACCAGGGTCTTTTCGGCGGCCGTGCCGTCCAGGCCCGGGGCGACGATGCCCTTCAGCAGCATGGCCTTGCTCACGCGCACCCGGCCCGAGGTCAGCAAAAACATGTCGTCCCCGGGCTGGCCCTCGACGATGACCGCCTGGCCGGCGGCCAGGGACAAGGGCGTGAACGCGGGCATGAGCCGGTCGCGTTCGTCGTCGGTGAGGTCGGCGAACAGGGCGGCTTTTTTCAGGGCCTCGCCGTTCACGGCTGTTCTCCGTCGCCGGCCGGGGCCTGGGTCTTGGGCGGGGCCTGGGTTTCGAGCAGGATCAGGCCGTCGAAATCGGCCAGATCCAGGCCGTCGCCGGGATTGACGGCCACGGCCGGCCCCTGGCGTCCCAGGCGGCCTTCCTGGCCGTAGGCGGAAAAGAGTTCCAGGATGAACTGGTCCAGGGCCGAGTCGACGTCCAGGAGCTCCTTGATGGTGATGTCGCGGCGCAGGCGGAAAACGGCCACGGGCAGGCCGTCGCCGGCGGCCAGGGCGTGGCCGACCAGGGCCGACCAGCGCAGGTGCTTCTCGTCGTGGGTCATGGCCCGGGCGCGCATGGCCCGGTGGCCGGACGTGCCGAGCAGGCGTTCGAGAAAATGCCACAGGGCCGGGTGTTCGCCCATGGTTTCCAGGGCGCGCTCGGCCAGATCGCCGCGCACCAGGGTCACGTCCACGCCGGCTCGGGCCAGGTGCTTGCGGTTGGCTTCGAGCAGGGCCTCGGCATAGAGTTGGACCTTGGGCGCCAGCCCCCGGAAGGTGAGCGCCGTGAGGAGGGTCTGCTGGTCGGCTTCTTCCGGCGACAGCCCGTCTTGGGACAGGATGTAGGCGGCTTTGGCGGTGGCCGGCGCGGCCCGGGCCACAACGGTCTCTTGGGCCGGATTGCCCCGGCAAAAGGACAGACGTTCCTCCAGGTCGAGGTCGGCGGCCAGCTCGGCGAAGGCCTCGGGCGTCAGCGGGGCGGCCAGCACCACGGCCGGACCGCGCGTGGGCGGCGCGGCGGCGGCCAGGGCCTTGATCAGCCCCGAGGCATGGGCGTTGTAGCCCAGCACAATGCTGTGTCCGGCGGTTTTCACGGGCAGTAACCCCAAGCGTTTGCGGTTGCGGCGTTCGATCAGCGCCGAGGCCAGGTTGCCGGTGAGCGCGGCCATGATGCCGATGCCCGCGCCCATGATGCCCATGCCGATGAGCCTGCCCGGCACGGTGGTGGGCACGATGTCGCCGTAGCCCACGGTGGACAGGGTGGTCATGGCCCACCACAGGGCGTCGAACAGGGTCCGGCCGGGGGTGTATCGTAGTTCGACGAAATAGAACCCCAGGCTGGCCAACAGCAGGATGGCGGCCAC
The DNA here is from genome assembly GCA_023417745.1 of Pseudomonadota bacterium. GTDB lineage: Bacteria > Desulfobacterota > Desulfovibrionia > Desulfovibrionales > Desulfovibrionaceae > Solidesulfovibrio. Next base: position 381 of record JAEZEM010000476.1, on the reverse strand, counting down.
CAGGGCCGTGGCCGTGGCCAGGGTGGAGGCGAACAGATGGCGCAGGAAGGCGGCGGCGGCGTTCACGAGCGTTTCAGGCGCGGCGGGGCGGCGGACGCGTCGTTATCGGCGTCGGCAGCCACGACGTCCGACAGGGAAAGGGCTGGGCCAATTATGGAACCCATGACGCCTCCGACGGTTGGGATAAGAGCAGGGGCGCGCCGAACGGGCCGGGCCGATGCCGACTGAACGGCGACCAGCCTAGCGCAAGTGCCGCCGTCCCGCCAGAGGCAACGGCGTTTGCGCCCATGCGCCATCGACGGCCCCTTGGCTTGCCAACCGGCCAGAAAGCCTTCTCGTCGTCCCCCTAAACCCCTTTTCCCCATGTGGGGGGTCCGGGGG
>JAEZEM010000435.1 GCA_023417745.1 Pseudomonadota bacterium | reverse complement strand
CTCGTGTCCTTTGAGGGCGAGGCCCCAGCCGACGACATCAAGGCGGCCATCGACAAGATCGGCTTTGTTCCCGGAGCCATGAAGTAGCGGCCTGCCCGCTGTGTTGTTTCAACGGCCGTCGCGGCGTTCGCGGCGGCCGTTTGTTTTGGAGGCCTCATGCAACGCAAGGCATTGATCGGAGGGGGAGGACGGCGGCTTTGGGCCGTGCTGGGGCTGGCGGCGTCGTTTCTGGCGACTGGGGTCCAAGCGGGCAGGGCGGCCGACGAAACGGTGCGAGTGGCCGCCATCTACGCCGGCGACACTTGCCGGCTGGTCGATGGCCGCAGGCTGCGTCTGGCCGGCGGGGACGCCCCGGAAACGGCCCATGACGGCCGGCCGGCCCAGTATTTCGCCGAGCAGGCCAAGGCCGCCCTGGACGGGCTGGTTCGGGGCGTTACGTTGCGGTTTGTTGGAGTCGGGCCGAGCCAGGACCGTTACGGGCGGCTTCTTGGCGATCTCGTTTTGCCGGACGGCCAGTCCGTGACGGAACTCCTGCTTTCCAGGGGGTGCGTTTTTGTCTTCTGGCATGAGGACATGGGACAGGCTCTTTTCGACCGGTATTTGGCTCTCCAGCGACGAGCTATGGCTGACGGGCAAGGCTTTTGGCCGCGTATCGCCGCGCTGCCGTCCCCGGGGGCGTCCTATGTCGGCAATGCGTCGTCACATCGCTTTCATGGCCCCAGTTGTCCGGACGCGGCTCGGATAGGCCGGCGCAACCGGGTGACCCTCCCGACCATTGGCGAGGCGTTTGACCAGGGCTATGCGCCGGCCAGGGACTGCACGCCCTGGCCTTGACGCCGAACAACCGACGGACGCCAGCCGGTCTTGGCACGCAAATGGCCTTGACGCGACGGAAATTTTAGACCATCCATTTTGGCGCGATAGACGCGTCCCGGCCACGGCGCGACGCTTCGGACGTTCGAAGCGCGCCCAGTCGCCGGGCGGCACCATCATCTTAATTGGAGGCATCATGCTGTTTCCGAGTCTGGCGCACGCCATGGGCGCCGCGCCCGGCGGCGACGCCGCAGGGGGCAACCCCATCACCGCCTTTTTGCCGCTTATCCTCATGTTCGCCATCTTCTACTTCCTGCTCATCCGTCCCCAGCAGAAGAAGGCCAAGCAGCACCGGGAATACCTGGCCGGCCTCAAGCGCGGCGATTACGTCCTGACCGGCGGCGGCATCTACGGCCGCATCATGGAAGTCCATGGCGACAAGATCACCATCGAAATCGCTAAGGACCTCAATATTGAGATCAACCGCAACTTCGTCTCCGGCCCCGGCGAAGCCGGCGCTCCGGCCGCCAAGGCCGAGCCCAAGGCCAAAGACAAGTCCAAGGATTAGGGATATTCCTCTTCGGGCCGCACACGCCCGAAGCGACGGCGAAGGGCTGCTCTGGCAGTCCCTTCGTTTTGTCGTTTGACTCCCACGCGCAAGCCTCCCAAGGAGAGCCTCGCCCATGACTGGAAATCTGCGTTGGCGACTGGCCGTGATCAGTCTCGTGGCCTTTCTGGGCCTTATCTACATGCTGCCCTCCCTGGGGTCGGTGAAGCAGAGCTTTCTGGGCAAATTTCTGCCCGACGACGTCATCAACCTTGGCCTTGACCTCAAGGGCGGCATCCACCTGACCCTGGGCGTCGACGTGGACAAAGCCCTGTCCAACTCTCTGGCCCAAATGGGCCGCGACGTCCGCGATCAGGTTAAGGACGAGGGCATTGTCATTCAGCGCCCCGGCACCACCCCGGACGGCAAACGCCTGGAACTGATCCTGGCCACCCCCGACAAGCGCGATGCCCTGGACAAGTTCCTGTCCAGCCACTTCTCCGTGCTCCGTATCGACAGCGTCGAGTCCGCTGCGGACAACAAGCTCCTCTACAAGCTGTCGTTCACCCAGCGCTATAAGGACGACCAAGCCCGCATGACCGTGGATCAGGCCGTCAAGACCATCCGCAACCGCATTGACGAGTTCGGCGTGGCCGAGCCTGACATCCGCAAGCAGGCCGACAACCGCATCCAGATCCAGCTGCCGGGCCTGCAGGACCCCGAACGGGCGATAAAGCTTATCGGCAAGACCGCCCACCTGGAGTTCAAGGTTGTGGACGAGACCGTGGACATGGAAAAAGCCCAGAAGGGCATCGTGCCCCCGGGCGACGAACTGTCCGTGCTGCGCCACCGCAACCCTGACGGCTCCTATCTGGAGCGTCCCATCGCGCTCAAGGCCGACGCGGTGCTGACCGGCGAAAGCATCGCCGACGCCCGGGCCAACTTCGACCCCAATAATCAGGCCTACGTGGGCCTGACTTTTACTCCCAGCGGGGCGCGCCAGTTCGAGCGGGTCACCGCCGAGAACGTCAAGAAGCAGCTGGCTATTGTCCTGGACGGCAAGGTCTATTCCGCGCCCACTATCCAGGAAAAGATCGGCGGCGGCCGGGCCAGCATCACCGGCCGGTTCTCCACCGAGGAAGCCCGCGATCTGGCCATTGTCCTGCGCGCCGGCGCGTTGCCCGCACCAGTCACCATCCTGGAGCAGCGCACGGTCGGTCCGTCCTTGGGCCAGGAATCCATCGAGAAGGGCGTCCACTCGGCCGTCATCGGCGGCCTGATCGTCGTGGCCTTCATGATCGTCTACTACGGCGTGGCCGGGGCCGTGGCCGACGCGGCCCTGCTGTTCAACCTCATGCTCATCGTGGCTGGTCTGGCCGGTTTCGGGGCCACCCTGACCCTGCCCGGCATTGCCGGCATCATCCTGACCATCGGCATGGCCGTTGACGCCAACGTCATCATCTTCGAGCGCATCCGCGAGGAGCTGCGTCGTGGGCTTACCGCCCGCTCGGCCGTGGATGTCGGCTACAGCCGGGCCACGCTCACCATCCTGGACGCCAACGTCACCACCGTCATCGCCGCCGTGGTCCTCTACCAGTTCGGCACCGGCCCCATTCGCGGCTTTGCCGTGACCCTGATTCTGGGCATCGTGGCTTCCATGTTCACGGCCATCTTCTTCACACGGTTCCTGTTCGATCTGTGGCTGTCCAAACGCTCGGCCGACGCGGCTCTTCATATCTAAGAGCGGCGATTTTGTTGAGATTGTTCGCACGACGGCCCCCGCAAGGGGGTCGTCGTCGTTTCGGCGTTTGACCGGCGGGGCAAGGGGCCGTAGAGTGCCGGCCACCGTGAGAAGCGAGGTCCCTGTGTCCCAACGCCTGTGCGTCGTCCTGGCCCTTTGGGGGCTGCTGGCGCTGTGTCAGCCGGCCGCGTCCGTCAGGGCTGGCGGAGACAAGCCGTTCACCATTGAGGCCATGCTGCATCTGGCCTCGGTCGATGATGTCCGCGTAGCCGCCGACGGCAAACGCGTCGCCTTTGTCGTCACCCGGATGTCCGACGAAGCCGGTGAACCCGTCTCACGTATTTTCCTGACCGACATGGCCCGGGAGGGCGGACGGCCGGTCACCCCGGCCACGACCTCCTGCGACCACCCGCGTTTTTCCCCTGACGGCAAATGGCTGGCCTCTCTCTGCCAGGGTGAAAACGCCTCCGAGCTCCATCTGCTCCAGATCGCCACCGGCCAATCGCGCCGCTTAAGCGACGGCCGGGCCGACATCCTCGACCTGGCTTTTTCCCCGGACGGCAGGAAACTGGCCGTCACCGCCACAACCAGTCCCAAGACCGGGACAAAACGTCTTGAAGGCTGCGACGGCGATGTCGAGGTGCTGGACAGCCCCGGCGGACTGGCCGGACTCTACCTCCTGTCCGTGTCGCAGCCCGGGGTCATGCGCCAGCTTGTCGCCGATCGGGATGTCGGGGGCTTCACCTTTGCCCCGGACGGCAGCCGCATCGTGTTCGAAACCGCCAATCCCCACGCGCCGCCGCGAGGACGCGCCCACCAAGGCCCGAGCGGCAAGCCCGCCCCGGTGGACGCCGGCCATGCCGACATTGCCGTGATCGAACTCGACAAAGGCGGCGTGAAACTTTTGGCCGCGACAGACGCCTCGGAAAACATGCCGGCCGTCTCTCCCGACGGCCGCTTGGTAGCCTATGTGGCCACGGCCGCACCCGGATTTTATTATAACGCCGGCCGGGTCATGGTCGTGCCCCTGGCCGGCGGAGAGGCGCGCCCCCTGGCCCAGACCCCCGACGCCCGGCCGGAACTTTTGGGCTGGGCCCAGGACGGCCAAAGCCTGCTCGTGCGGGAGGCCGACGGCGTCGGCGCCGCGCTCTATGCCCTGCCCCTGGACGGCCAGCCCCCGACCCGCCTCGACGATGGCCGCCGCGTCCCGTTCCAGGCCAGCCTGTCGCCCGGTTCCCGTCATCTGGGACTGGTGCTCACGGATTGGGACCTGCCGCCCGAGGCTTTTGTAACGTCGGCCGAGCGCTTCGAACCCAAGGCCGTGTCCGCCGTCAACCGCGAATATGCCGCTTACCAGACGGTCAAGCCCGAGACCGTGCGCTGGAAATCCGCTGACGGGACCGTCATCGAGGGGCTTTATACCCCGCCGGCCGGGCCTGTTGTCGGAGCGCCGCCGCTTTTGGTCGAACTCCACGGCGGCCCGGCCCAGGCCGCCCAACGCCTCTATCCGGGCCTGCTCAACAGCTACCCCCTGGCCGTTTTCTCCGCACGCGGCTATGCCCTGTTTCAGCCTAACGTCCGGGGCTCGGACGGCTACGGTCCGGCCTTTCGCCGGGCCATTGTCGACGACTGGGGCGGCGTCGATTTCGCTGACCTGATGTCCGGTCTCGACGCGCTCGTCGCCAAGGGCCAGGCCGACCCCAAGCGCCTTGGCGTCATGGGCTGGAGCTACGGCGGCTACCTGTCCGCCTGGGCCATCGGCCACACCGACCGGTTCAAGGCCGCCTCCATCGGCGGCGGCATCACCAATTTGGTCAGCCAGTGCGGCAGCATGGATTTGCCCGATTTCATGCCGCTCTACATGGGCGGCGAAGCCTACGAGCGCTTCGACTTCCTGTTTGACCGCTCGCCGCTTAAATACGCCGCCGCCATCCAGACCCCGACGCTGTTCCAGCACGGCGTGGCCGATGAGCGTGTCCCCTTCACCCAGGCGCAGGAACTTTATACTGCCCTGTCTCGTCGCGGCGTGGTCACAAGACTGGCCGCCTATCCGCGAAGCGGCCACGACATCACCGAAACGGGCCTGCTGCGCGATCTCATGGTCCGCAACCTCGACTGGTTCACGCGCTTCGTGCCGGTCACCGCGACCCCACCCCGGCCGGCCATGGCCAAGGCCGCCCCCTCATAAGCCTCGAACCGCCTTTTCTCCCGCCGCCAATCGTGGCAGGAAGAGCCATGGAATCGCCCGTCGCCTGCCGCCTTGCTGCCGGATCGCGCCGTATGGCGGTGCAGCCCCTTGATCCATGGCCTTGCTGCCGTGCGCTGGTTGCAACTGGCCGGGCTATCAGACGTTTGGCGTGCTCGCTTATGGGATTGGCGGTTGTTCTGGCGCTGACCAATCCGACACCCGTCCGGGCCGATGCGGGCCGGTTTGAGGTGTCGTTTGTTGGCCGGACTTTGGGCTACCGCGATCTGCGCGAGCCGGCGTCCTTTACGCCCTCGGCCGCTTTCGTGCCGCAGCAGGGCGGCTGGGTCCGCAACTGGACCGAGCAGCGGGGCTATGTCGAGGCCGTCTACCGCCTCCTGGACACCCGGCAGGTCGTCCTGGCCCTGGGCGGTCAGGTCGGGGCGTCGGTGGGACGGTTCGAGGCCAAAAACGTGGAGCAGGGCGTGTACGAGGCCTGGGAGACCCGGCCGGCCTTTCTCTGGGGGCCGTGCGCCCGGCTCATCCTGCGCCGTCAGCCCGGAGAGGGGGTCTTTGCCCGGTTCGACTACGCCTTTTTTTCGGCCGCCGCCCCGGAAGCCCGAGAAGAAGGAGCCAACCGATCCGGCGGGGGCACGCCGCCCTCGGCCCGGGACGCCTTTTTCTCCTGGACCAGCCATGAGGCCACGGCCCGTCTCGGTTACGACTTCGGGCCGGTGGAAGCCGCCGCCGGAGCCTCGCTCATCGCCTTTCGCCTGGACAAGCGCTTGACCCACCACGCCGACCCCACCGGAGCCACGGGCAATGCCCTGGCCGCCATCCTGGCGCTCAACGCCCTGCCCAGCCGCTACGGCTACGAACCGCGTTTGCCTGTGGTTCCCTTCCTCTCCCTGACCGTGCGCCCGGCCGCCGGGCTGGCCCTGGAAGGCAGCATCCGTCCCGCCGATCAGCCTGACGTCGCCTTACGTTTGACCGTGTCCTTTTAGAGACCTTCGCGCGAAGGAAGTCCTTTCAAATTTTATTCACTTCTTCGTGCTACGATCTTGAAATTCGTTGCATGCAGGCGTATCAAGGCGGGGTTTCGTATTCCACAGCAGGCATTTATTTGCTAAGGAGACCCAAACATGCGTACACCCCGATTTTTCCTCGCCTCGGCCCTTGCCCCGGCCCTGGCCGTCGCCGCTCTGACCCTGTCCGCCGGCCCGGCCCTGGCCCACTTCGGCATGGTCATTCCGTCTCAGGACACGGTGACCGACAAGGCCAAGGCCAAGGTGGAGCTGGCTGTTTCCTTTTCCCATCCCATGGAAGGAAACGGCATGGACATGGCCAAACCCAAAGCCTTGGGGGTCGTGGACAACGGGCAGAAGACCGACCTGCTGCCGACGCTCAAGCCGGCCAAGGTCATGGATCACGCCGCCTGGACCGCTGAATACACCTTCAAAAAGCCGGGGGTGGGAACTTTCTTCCTCGTGCCCGAACCGTATTTCGAGCCGGCCGAGGACAAGTTCATCGAGCACCTGACCAAGGTGACGGTGCCGGCTTTCGGCGAGGAAGAGGGCTGGGACGCGCCCGTGGGCTTGGCCGCCGAAATCGTGCCGCTGACCCGGCCTTACGGGAACTACGCGGGCAACGTCTTTACGGGCAAATTGCTCGTCGACGGCAAGCCGGCCGCCGACGTGCCGGTGGAAGTGGAATTCTACAACAAGGACAAGGCCTACGAGGCCCCCAACGAATATATGACCACCCAGGTGGTCAAGACCGACGCCAATGGCGTCTTCACCTACGCCGTGCCCTTTGCCGGCTGGTGGGGCTTTGCCGCCCTGGTCGACGCGCCCGAAACCATTCAGAAGGACGGCGCGGCCAAAAAGGTCGAGCGCGGGGCGGTTTTGTGGGCCAAGTTCGTTGAACCCAAGCGCAAGAAGAAGTAGAACGGCGCGCTTGCCCGGGGACGAAGTTGTTTCGTCCCTGGGCCGCTCGCCAAACCGGACAGGGACGCCATGCATATTTCCGAAGGAGTGCTCTCCGGGCCGGTGCTGGCCGGCGGCTGGGCTTTGTCCGCCGTTGGCGTGGGGCTGGGCCTGCGGCGTTTGGACTACGACCGGCTCATGACCGTAGCCATCCTGTCGGCCGCGTTTTTCGTGGGGTCGCTCATTCATGTGCCCATCGGGCCGGTGAGCGCGCATTTGATCTTAAACGGACTGCTTGGGGCCATCCTCGGCCCGGCCGCCTTCCCGGCCATCGCCGTGGCCTTGCTGCTGCAAGCCGTGCTCTTTCAGTACGGCGGGCTGGTCGTCCTTGGGGCCAATGTGTTCGACATGGCCGGGCCGGCCGTGGCCTGCGCTTTCGCTTTCGGGCCGCTCCTGCGTCGCGCCGGCAAGGCTCGGACCGTGGGCGCGTTTTGTTGCGGATTTTTCGCCGTGCTGCTGGCGGCGCTGCTCACGGCCTGCGCCCTGGCCCTGTCCGGCGAAGGCTTTGTGGCCACGGCCAAAGCCATTGTGGTGGCCCATGTGCCCATCATGCTGGTGGAAGGGGCCGTCACGGCCATGGCCGTGGGCTTTCTGGCCAAGGTCCGGCCGGAACTGCTGGCCCAGGCCCCGACCCGCTAACGCTCCGGGAGCTATCGTGAAAAATCTGTTTCCGCACCGGCTGAAGTCCGTTGCCGCCTCCCTGGCCCTGCTGGCTGTCCTGGCCGCGCCGGCCTTGGCCCACCGGGTTAATGTCTTTGCCTACGTCGAAGGCGATGAAGTTGTCGCGGAATGCAGCTACAGCCGTTCCGAGCGAGTGCGTTTCGGCGACGTTGAAGTCTTTGACGCCGCTTCCGGCGCGCCGCTCCTGGCCGGCAAGACCGACGAAAAGGGCGAGTTCCGCTTCCCTGTGCCCCCGGCCGTGCGCGCGGCCAAGGCCGACCTGCGCATTGTCCTCAAAGCCGGGGAAGGGCATCAGAACAGCACCGAAGTCAAGGCGGCCGAATACCTGTCCGCCGCGCCAACTGTCGCCCCGGATGCCGCTGCCGCACCTGTTCCTCCCGTCTCCCAGGTCGCGCCTGTCGCCGCTGCCGGACCGGTCGCCGCCGCGCCGGCTCCGGGCCAGACATTGAGCCAGACAGGAGTGCAGGGAACCGCCGCCCCGGCCCTGGACGCCGCCGCCCTGGAGCGCATCGTGGAAGCGGCGGTGGAGAAAAAAATTGCGCCGCTGCGGGCCATCCTCGTTGGCGACAAGGAAAAAGGCCCGGGACTGACCGAGATCATCGGCGGCCTGGGCTGGCTCGTCGGGCTGGCCGGCATCGCCGCCTATTTTGCGGCCAAAGGCAAAAAACATCGCCCATGATCGACGAACCGTTAGCCCGGGGCGTGTCGCCCATCCATGCCCTGGACGCCCGCTGCCGGCTGGCTGCCGGCCTGCTCCTGTCCCTGCCGGCTGCCCTGGCCCAGGGACTGGCCGCGCCGCTCGGCATCCTTGGCCTGGGGCTCCTTTTGACCCTGCTTTCCCGGCCGCCCCTTGGCGTCGTGTTGCGCCGCGCGGCGGCGGTCAACGTCTTTGTCGCCTTTCTGTGGCTTTTCGTGCCGGCCGCCACGCCGGGCGAGCCGGTCTGGACCTTCCACGGCCTGACCGTCACCCGGGAAGGTCTCGATCTGGCCTTGCTGGCCACGGTCAAGGCCAACGCCGTCTTTTTCTGCGTGCTTTCGCTCCTGGCCACCATCCCGGCCCCGGCCCTGGGCCAGGCCATGACGGCCCTGGGCGCGCCGGCCAAGTTCTCCTTTCTCTTCGTCTTCACCTACCGCTACCTGCACGTCATCGCCGAGGAGTACGGCCGGCTGGTCGTCGCCGCCCGGCTGCGCGGCTTTGCCCCGGCGACCGATGCCCGGACCTACCGCACCTACGCCGCCCTTTTGGCCATGGTGCTGGTGCGCGCCTACGACCGTTCCCAGCGGGTCTATCAGGCCATGCTGCTGCGCGGTTTCCACGGCAGGTTTCCAAGCCTCGACCGATTCCGCGCCAACTGGCCGGATAGGGTTTTCCTCTGTCTCATGGCGCTTGCGGCGGCTTTGGCGGCTTACGGCGACTGGATTTCAAGGAGCGGACATGCCTGAGCCGTTGCTCGCACTGGAAAAGATCACTTTCGCCTATCCCACCGCCGCCGCCCCGGTGCTGGACGCCCTGGATTTCACGTTATCCCCAGGGCAGCGCATCGGTCTGTTTGGCCCCAACGGCTCGGGCAAGACGACCTTGCTCCACGTCATGATGGGCCTGGTCCGGCCCCAAAGCGGCGTCGTGCGCTACAAGGGCCGCGAAGCCCAAACCGAGGGCGATTTTCGTGAAGTGCGCCTGGGGATCGGCATGTTGCTGCAAAACGCCGACGACCAGATCATCTATCCCACCGTTCTGGACGACGTGGCCTTCGGGCCGCTGAACCGGGGCCTGGCCTCGGACGCCGCCCGGGAGCTGGCCGAGCGGACGCTGTCGCTTCTTGGCCTGGACGGCTTTGCCGATCGCCTGGCCCATAGGCTCTCCGGGGGCGAAAAAAAGCTCGTGTCCCTGGCCGGCGTGCTGGCCATGGAACCCGAAGCGCTGCTCCTGGACGAACCGACCGGCGGCCTTGATCCCGAGACCCGTGAGCGGTTGGTCGCCATCCTCGACCAGCTGGCTAAACCCATGATCATCATCTCCCACGACTGGGATTTCCTGGCCCACGTCACCGACACCTACTATTCCATTGAGCACGGCCAGCTCGTGCACGATCCCGACTTCGTGCTCCACCGCCACGTCCACGGCCACCCTTTGGGGGACAGGCATCATCACCATCATTAAGGGGAAGAAGAAGAAAAGATGCCTCCGGCGGCCGGGGGGCTAAGCCCCCCGGACCCCTTGTACGGGAAAAGGGTAAGGGGTTTTTGTCGTGCTTGGGAGAGGCCGGCGGTTGGGCGACTGAAGCCGATGGTCACAGGGCACAAGCAATGGCAGAAGGATAGTGCTGTTGACGCGACTGACGGCAGGGTGGTCGTCATGAAAAATGGAAAGCTCCTAAATAATAAAGGGCGCGTCAGGCTTTTCCAGCCCGACGCGCCCTTGGCGTTTTGTCGTAACCTCGACTAGTCCAGGCCAAGCTGGGCCAGCAGGTCGTCCACGTCGCCCTGTTTGACGTCGGACTGCGGCCCCTTGAGCTCGGAGACCTTCTGCTTGGCCTCGGCCTTGAGGTCCTCAATGGCGCGGTCCGGGGCCTGGGCCTGGGCGCGGATCTGCAAGCCCGTGGAAAGATAGAGATCCAGGACGATCTGTTCGACCTTCTTGATCGCCGTGATGATGCGCTTGATGCGCTGGCCGGTAAGGTCCTGGAAGCTTAGCGTCGTCATGATGCGCATGAGGTCTTCGCCAAGGGCCGCGTTGGCGCTTTTGAGCTGCGTGACTTCCTTGGGGCCGGCATAGCCGCCGGGCAGGCCGTCGAGAATGGCGGCGCACTCGGCTTGCAACTCCATGTGTTTCTCCACGATGTCCATGATTTCGGACGTGGCCGATTCCGTGGTCTGGAGAATGTTGTCGAGCTGCTGAGCCGCTTCCTGGAAGAGCTGGTCGGCCTGGTATCTGCCGCCGTCGCCCTCGGCGGACTGCTCGGCGCCGTGCTTGGCCGCCTGGACGATCTCTTTATAGATGTCCTGGAGGCCGTCGCGCATTTCCTGGTTGAGACGCTTGTGGAATTCACTTTCCAAAAGCGCCCGGGACAAGGTCCTGGCCACTTCCTTCTCGATGGTGGCCCCGATGCTCTCACGCAGGTCGGGCACCACTTCCTGGACGATCTTTTCCAGCAGCCGTTCGAGCAGTTCGTCATCGTTGACCATAGCCTAGTCCCACTTTTTCCCGCGAAGGTCGTCGCGCTGGCTCTGAAAGACGAATTGCACGATGCTTTCCAGGTCGCGTTCCCGGATGCGCGTGAAATCCAAGGCATACACAACACGGCCGTCGATTTCCTCGCGCCGGATGATCCGGCCCATGGCCCCGGCCAGACGCATGGGGAAGCGCGCCAGCACGATAACGGCCTCGACCGGCTGCTCCAGGTCCAGTTCCCCTGAAGTGGAAAACCGCACCCCGGCCCCGCTGATTTCCGTGATGTCCATGGTCACCGGGAAGTCCGTTTCCAGCACGTCCCGGTCCTGCATGGCCAGCAGCATGTCGAGCTTGGAATTGATGGAGCAAAGAAGTGAAAAAAGCGGCTCGCTGATGCCGGGGTCGCGCGGGTCCACGGCGCAAGGCGTCGACCCCATGGGCGGCGTTTCCCGGTAAAGCGGTATTTCGTCCGCCTCCGGCACAAGACGCAGATGCCCGCGCAATCGCGTGGGGATGCGCATGTAGGTGCGTTTTTCTTCCACGGCGGCCGTCTCCCGCGTCACATGACGCCGTTTTCGAACAGGATCTCCATGGCTTTGACCGGACACACCTTGGTGCACATGCCGCAGGCCGAGCAGACCTCGCCGTCGAAGACCACCAGCCGGCTCTCAAGGTTCACGGCCAGGGCCTTGGTGGGGCACAGGGCCGTGCACATGCCGCAGTGGATGCAGCTGTCCTCGTCGCGGGAGATGCGTTGGGCCACCGGGGCCACGCCCACGCCCTGTTCCTGGAGGTAGGCCACGCCGCGCTTGTAGGCCTCGCGCTCGCCCGTGATCTCGATGGTCATCTGGCCTTCCTGGCGCGGGGTGATCTGGGCCCTCAGGATACTGAAGCACAGGCCGTGCACCCGGGCCAGATCGCAGACCAGCGGCTTGCCCGAAGATTCGGGGGGGAAGGTCAGGTAGACGACCTTGCGATACGGTGTTTGCTGATTTTCCATGAGATCGGTAGCTCCTGGCCGGCCCTATTTGGGCATCATGGTCTTGGCCCGGGCGGCGAAAGCGGAATCCGGGTACTTGTCGATGACTTCCTTAAACGAAAGCTTGGCCGCGCCGGCGTTGCCGAGCTTGGAGAAGGCCACGCCGCGCTTGAACAGCGCGTCGGCGTGCTTGGCGCTCTTGGGGTACTTCTCGATGACTTCCTGATAGGACAGGGCGGCGTTGGCGAAATCGCCCAGCTGGAAATAGCATTCGCCGGTCCAGAACATCGCGTTGGCCATCAGCGGACTCGACTTGAAGTTGCGGGCAAACTCCTGGAAAATGCCCAATGCCTGCTGGTACTGACGGCTGTTGAAGCTGGTCAGGCCCTTGGCGTAGACGGCGTCGGCCGGACTTTGGGCGTCCGACGCTGCCGCTGGGGCCGGGGCAGCCGGGGCAGCCGGCGCGGCTGGAGCCTGGGGCGCGGCGTAGCCGGTCTGGGGATTGTAGGGTGGAATGGTGGGTTCGTCGTTGGCCGCGCCGTAGCCGGCCTGGCTCTGTCCACCGTAGGCGGGCGGGGCAGCCGGCGCGCCGTAGGCTGCGCCTGGGCCATAATTGGTCTGGGGAGCGCTGCCGTAGCCGGTCTGGGGGGCGGCGGCGTAACCGCCTGCTTGGGGAGCCGGCGCACGGGCCGCGCCTCCAGCGTCGACGTCAATGGCCAGCTGGGAGGCCATGCGGCTCACCTGACCCTCCAGGCGGGATACCCGGCCGGCGAGCTCGGGGTCCTGGCGGTTGCCTTCAACCTGCTGGGAAAGTTCCTCGACCTTGGCGTTTAAACGGCGGATCTCGCCCTTGGTGTTTTCCAGCTCGGCCCACATGTCGGCCGGGGTATTGAGCGGCGCGGGGCCTTTGGGCTGGGCCGGCGCGCAGCCGCCGACCA
>JAEZEM010000415.1 GCA_023417745.1 Pseudomonadota bacterium | reverse complement strand
CCACCTGGGCCGGCAGGCCGACAAAGGCGGCCAGCTTTTCCAGCAGCAGCTGCTGGCGGAAATCGGCCTCGAACTCGCCGGGGCTGATGCCGTTGGCCTTGAGCAGGTTCTCGTAACGCTTGGCGTCAAACTGCTTGGACTCGTTCTGGAAGGCCGGAATCTTGGCGATCTCGGCGCGCAGTTCATCGGCGGTCACGGCGATGCCGAGCGTCTTGGCCTGATCTTCCAGCAGCTTGGTGGTCACCATGTTGGTGAAGACCTGCCAACGGAAACCGCCGTCCTGCAGATCCTTGTCCGAGACGTTGGGATTCTTGTTTTTGACCAGGCGCAAATTCTCCTGGTACTGCTTTTCATAGTCTTTGATCAGGATCGGCTGCTCATTCACCGTGGCCAGGACCGTGGCCCTGTCGCCCTTGAAGTTGCCCACGCCCCAGAAGACGAAGACAATGATGATGAGACCGAAGACGATCTTGATGCCCCAGGATTGGGCATATTTCCGCATGGGATCAAGCATGGATTCTCCTTGGCGCGGGGCGGCGCGCGTTAGGCTTGGGCCTTACGCGCCTGGTTGAGCAGGCCGCCGGCTTTGATGATGTCGAGTTCCTTGGCGGTCAGGTCGTTTGTGACCATGACTTCGCCCACGCCGGCCACGGTCATGGGACAGGGCTGACCCGGCGTGATGGCGGCGGTTTCGAGGCGGATGTCGGCTCCGGCCGGGATGCGGTCGTAGTCGGCCTTGTCCACGAGCAGAAGCGGCAGGATGCCGAAGTTGACCAGGTTGGCCCGGTGGATGCGGGCCAGGGACTTGGCCACCACGGCGGCCACGCCGAGGTAGCGGGGGCCAAGGGCGGCGTGTTCGCGGCTGGAGCCCTGGCCGTAGTTCTCGCCGCCAAGGATCACGCCCTTGCCGAGCTTTTTGATGCGCGACACGAAGTCGGCGTCCACCCGGCTGAAGATGTATTCGCTAATGGCCGGGATGTTGGAGCGCAGGGCCGTGATCTGGGCCCCGGCCGGCAGGATGTGGTCGGTGGTGATGTCGTCGCCGACCTTAAGGGCCACGGGAGCCTCGATGGCGGCCGGCAGCGCGCCAAAGGGCGGCAGCGGGGCGATGTTGGGGCCGCGCTGGATGGCCACGCCCGAGCCGTCGGCCGGGGGCGTCAGGAACAGGTGGCGGATGCTCGGGACCTCGGCCGGGAACTCGGCCTTTTGCGGGGCCTCGCCCCAGGTGGCCGGATCGGTGAAGGCCCCGCGCAGGGCGGCCATGGCCGCCGTCTGGGGGCTGACCAGATAGACCTGACCGTCCTGGGTGCCGGAACGGCCTTCGAAGTTGCGGTTAAAGGTGCGGGCCGACACGCCGCCCGAGGTGGGCGAACCGCCCATGCCGATGCACGGGCCGCAGGAGCATTCGAGCAGGCGCGCGCCGGCGTCCAGCAGCGGATCAATCAGACCCTCGGCGGCCAGCATCTTGAGCACCTGCTTGGAGCCCGGAGAGATGAGCAGGTCGGTGGTCGGATCAATGCGCTTGCCGGCCAGGATCTGGGCCACGGCCTTGAGGTCGGCGTAGGAGGAGTTGGTGCACGAGCCGATGCAGACCTGATCGACCTTCATGCCGGCCAGGTCGGCGATGCGGACCATGCGGTCGGGCATGTGGGGCGCGGCGGCCAGGGGCTCCAGGGCGGACAGGTCGATCTCCACCACCTCGTCATAGGCGGCGTCGGGATCGGCGGTGAGCGGCGCGTAGTCCTCGGGCCGGCCCATGGCCGTGAAAAAGGCCTTGGTGACCTCGTCGGACGGGAAGATCGAGGTGGTGGCCCCGAGTTCCGCGCCCATGTTGGTGATGACGGCGCGCTCGGGCACGGACAAGGTGGCCACGCCGGGACCGGCGTATTCCATGACCTTGCCCACGCCGCCCTTGACGGTGAGCTTGCCGAGCAAGTGCAGGATGACGTCCTTGCCCGTGGCCCAGCCCGGAAGCCGGCCGGTCAGGTGGATCTTGACCACCTTGGGCATGGCGATGACGTAGGCTTCGCCGGCCATGGCCAGGGCCACGGACAGGCCGCCGGCGCCCATGGCCATGGAGCCCACGCCGCCGGCCGTGGGGGTGTGGGAGTCGGAACCGACCAGGGTCTTGCCCGGCTTGGCGAAATTCTCCAGGTGCAGCTGATGGCAGATGCCGGTGCCGGCCGGGGAGAAGGTGATGCCGTATTTGGCGGCCACGGTGCGCAGGTAGGCGTGGTCGTCGGGGTTGCGGAAACCCATCTGCAGGGTGTTGTGGTCCACGTAGCTGACGGAGAGCTCGGTGCGCACCCGGGGCAGTCCGATGGCCTCGAACTGGAGATAGGCCATGGTGCCGGTGGCGTCCTGGGTCAGCGTCTGGTCGATGCGCAGCGCGATTTCGCCGCCCGGGATCATCTCGCCGGAAACAAGGTGGTCCTTGATGATCTTCTGGGTCACGTTGAGGGCCATGGAGGAGTCCTTTTTGTCTGGGGGAAAAGAGAAAAGTTCGCCCTGCATGCCTCCCCCCGCCGCATTAGTCAAGTGGCGCGCGCGGTCGCGTCAGTCCGCGCCCGGCCTTGACGCAGGCGCTTTCCCGGCGCACATAGGCAGCATCCCGAGAAAGGAGGGAGACATGGATTTCAAAGACGTCATGGAGGCCCGCCGGGCCATCAATTTCTTCGACGCCAAGGCCGACGTGCCGCAGGAGGCCCTGGCCGCGCTTCTGGAAACCGCCGTCCGCTCGCCTTCGAGCTTCAACCTCCAGCCCTGGCGGGTGGCCGTGCTGCGCGACCCGGCCCAAAAGGCCAAGCTGCGCGCCCTGGCCTGGGACCAGCCCAAGGTCACCGAAGCCCCGGTCATCCTGCTGTTTTTGGCCGACCGGGAGGCCTGGAAGGTGTATTCGCCGTCCTTCGAGCGTCAGTTTTCGTATCTCATGCAGGCCGGCCGCTACACGCCCGAGCAGCGCGGCGAGTTCGCCGGGGCCACGGAAAGCCTTTACGGCGCAACGCCGGAAAAGTCCCTGGCCTTTGCCGTCAAGAACACGGCCTTTTTCGCCATGTCCTTCATGTATGCCGCCGCCGACGCCGGCTATGCCACCCATCCCATGGACGGCTTCGATCATGACGCGGTCAAGGCGGCCTTTGGCGTGCCGGAGACGTTCTGGATTCCGCTCATCCTGGCCGTTGGCCGGCTGCGCCCCGGCGTCGCCGTTGCCCCGCCCAAGTGGCGGTTCCCGGTCGAGGACATCCTTTTTACGCTCCCGGAAATCTAAAGGAGGCTTCCATGCCGCATTGTCGCACCATCCTTGCCTCTGCCCTGGCCGCCCTGGCCCTGACGGCCCTGGTCGTCTCAGCCCAGGCCGGACCGGCCTCCCAGCCGGCCACGGCCCTGCCGCTTGGCGACACGAGCCAGCCAGCCCCGGCCCCGACGAAAGCCGGTCCGGCCGCTGACCTGCTCTTGTTGTCCGCCGCCGAGGCTCCGGCCAAACCCGAAACCAAGGCCGACGCCGGGCCGGTGGTGGACGGCGCGACCCTGGACCCGGCCCACACCTCGACCACCTTCTGGATACGCCACATCGTGGCTCCGGTGGCCGGCCGGTTTAACGCCGTGTCCGGCGTCGTGTTCCTCCCGCCGCGCAAGCCGGCCGACGGGCGCGTCGCTTTTGTCGTTACGACCGACAGCGTGGACACCGGCGTGGCCGCCCGGGACAAGCATCTGCGCACGACGGAGTTCCTGGACACGGCCGTTTATCCGGAAATGCGCTTCGAAAGCAGCCGCATCCTCTCGGCCGGCAAACGGCTGGCCCGGGTCACCGGCAAGCTGACCATCAAGGACGTGACCAAAGAGGTGACCATTCCCGTGCGCCTGCTCGGGACCAAGCCCCATCCCATGATGCCTTGCGTGGACGTCACCGGCTATGAGGCGCAGCTTACCATCAACCGCCTGGACTACCATGTGGGCACGGGCAAGTTCTTCAAGTTGGGGGCAGTCGGCGACGCCACGGACATCCACATCGCCGGCGAGACCCTGGCCGCCCGGCCGGGTTGCGTCAAACCGGCCCAGGCCGGCGAGTAGCCCTGGTCCTTGGTAAAACGACGACCGCCGCCGGCCCGGACAGGGGCGGCGGCGGTTTCTTATTGTCCGGCCGTGGAACGACCGGGGCGGCGCGAGGCGTCGCGACGTCTCAGGCCGGTTGGCCCTGGCCGTCCTCGGCGGCTGGCGGTCCGGTGAGCGGCAGCTCCAAAATGAACGTGCTGCCGCGCCCAAGCTCGGACTCGGCCCAGACCCGGCCCTTGTAGTGCTCGACAATCTGGCGGCAGATGGCCAACCCCAGGCCCGTGCCCTGGCGACGACCGTGTTCCTCCACGGTGTCGCCGACCTGGGCCTGGTGGAATTTATCGAAGATTTTTTCCAGCGACTCCCTGGGGATGCCGTGCCCCGTGTCCGTGACGACCACCCGCAGCAAACCGTCCGCAGCCACGGCGGCCAGCTTGACCTCGCCCTGTTCGGTGAACTTGGCGGCGTTGCCAAGCAAGTTCACCAGCACCTGGGTCAGCCGGTCGGGATCGATGTGCAGCGGCGGCAGGCCGCCCTCGATGGACATGGTGAAGCGCACCTCGGGCTTGGCCGCGAAGTCGGCGCTCACGGCGTTGGCCGCCCGGGACAAGGCGGCCGAGACGTCCACCTCGGCGTCGCGCCACTGGGCCCGGCCGGACTCGATCTTGGACAGGTCGAGGAAGTCGTTAATAAGGCGCGTCAAGCGCTCGCCTTCGTTTTCGATGATGCCGAGGTTGGCGGTGATGCGCTCGGCCTGCCGGGTCAGGCGCTCGTGGCCCGGGGCGAAGGGGGCGAAGAATTTGTTGAAATCCCTTGAAATGAGCTTGGCAAAGCCCATGATCGAGGTCAGCGGGGTGCGCAGGTCGTGGGAGACCGTGGCCAGGAAGCCGGACTTGAGCCGGTCGAGCTCTTGCAGGCGTTCGTTGGCCGCTTCCAGTTCGGCGGCCTTGACGGCCAGACGTCCGGTGCGCTCCTTGACGGCTTCGCGCAGGTGGCGGTTTAAGATTTCCAGCCGCCGCTCGGCTCGCACCCGGGCCGTGACGTCCACCACCGTGCCTTCGGTATAGAGCGGGCGTTCGTCGGCGTCGCGCACCAACCGGATGTTGACCAGCACCCAGATGGTCTGCTTGTCGCGGCGCACGAACCGGGTCTGGAAACCGGCCACCGCGCCTTCGGCCAGGAGTCGCTCAAGGAGCCGGGCTCGGTCCTTGGGGTCTTGGTAAAGCTCCTGGGCCAGATCGCTGATCGAGGCCATGGCCTCTTGCGGACTGGTGTAGCCGACCATGCGGGCCAGGGCGGCGTTGGTGGCCAAGAACCGGCCGTCGAGAGTGGTCTGAAAAATGCCCTCGGTGGCGTTCTCGAATATTTCCCGATAGTTGTTTTCGGCCGCCGAGAGTTGACGGACCATGGCTTCCATGGCGGCGGACAGGCTGTCGAGTTCGCCGCGAAGTCCCCCGGGACGCGTGGCCGTCTCGCCGGGCCTGGCGGCATCGGCGGCGTAGCGCTCCAGGCGGGCCAGGGGATGGATGATCTGGCGGCGCAGCACCAGGACCAGGGCGGCGGCCAGGGCGGCGTTTAAGGCCAGGATACGCAGGACTACCCGGGCAAGGGTCTGCCCCAAGGCTTCATCCCTATAGCGCAGGGTCATCTGGACTTCGGCGGCCCCGACCAAGGCGTCGCCGAAATAGATGGGCCGGCTGTCGATGATGACGTTGTCCAGGGCCGGCCGGGCCGTCACGGACGAGGCCCGCCAGCTCCGGTCGCGGCTGCGCCCGGCCAGAACCTCGCCGCCGTCCGTTTCGTAGACCACCACGGCGGCCAGACGGTCGTTTTTCATGGCCCCGTCCAACTGCCGAGCCAGGTTGTTCGACTCCAGGAACCACAGCGGCTCGGCCAGGTTGGCCGACAATTGTTCGGCAATGACCCGGAGATCGTAACGTAATTCGTCGTCCAGGCGTTGTTTTTCCCCGTAATAATCGAGGCAGCCAAAGACGGCCAAAAGGAGTGTGTTGACGCACACCAGCGTCATGAGCACCGCGCCGCCCACGGAGCGTGTCTGGAAATAGCGGGGAAGTTTCATTGCCTTCGGCCGTTTTGTCGTCCCGTGGCTTGCAAAACAATTCACTGTCGCGGTGCAATGGTTAGCATCGCCGATATGAAATGAAAAGCCCGGACCGGCGAAAACCTTGCCTGGAGCGTCCGGGCGCGGTATCGGTTTTCCAACGCTTATGAGTCTTTCCTCTATCCGCACGGCCGCGCTGCTTGGCGTCGAGGCCTATCCCGTGTCCCTGGAAGTCGATCTGTCGCGCCAGGGCATGCCGTCGTTTTCCATGGTCGGGCTGGCCGAGGGCGCGGTGCGCGAGAGCAAGGAGCGGGTGCTGGCCGCGCTGCGAAACGCCGGCCTCAAACTCCCGCCGGCCCGCATCACCGTCAACCTCGCCCCGGCCGACATGCGCAAGGAAGGCTCGGCCTACGACCTGCCCCTGGCCATGGCACTGCTCGCCGCCACCGGCGCGTTCGCCCCGGAGGCCACCGCCGGCTACTTCATGGCCGGCGAGCTGTCCCTGACCGGCGAACTGCGGCCCGTGCCCGGGGTGCTGCCCCTGGCCGCCCTGGCCCGTCGGCAGGGGGCGCGGGGGCTTATCGCGCCGGCCGGCAACGCCGCCGAGGCGGCGGTGGTGGAAGGGCTCGACGTCTTTGCCCCGGCCACCCTGCTCGACGCCCTGCACTTTTTCACCGGCGAGCAGACGCTGTCGCCGGTGGTCCCCAAGCCTTTCGCCCCGGCCGCGCCCGGCCTTGAGGGGCTGCTCGACTTCAGCGAGGTCAAGGGCCAGGACCATGCCAAGCGGGCGGTGGAAATCGCGGCGGCCGGCGGCCACAATCTGCTGTTCATCGGCCCGCCGGGCTCGGGCAAGACCATGCTGGCCAAGCGCCTGCCCACGGTGTTGCCGCCGCTGTCCTTCGAGGAGGCCCTGGAGGTCACGACCATCTATTCCGTGTCCGGGCGCTTAAACGGCGAGGGGCTTTTGACCCTGCGTCCGTTTCGCAGCCCCCACCACACCATTTCCGACGCCGGGCTGATTGGCGGCGGCTCCTATCCCCGGCCCGGCGAGGTGTCCATGGCCCACCGGGGCGTGCTTTTTCTGGATGAGCTGCCGGAATTCAAGAAGTCCGTGCTGGAAGTGCTGCGCCAGCCCCTGGAGGACGGCAAGGTGACCATCGCCCGGGCGGCGGTGTCGCTGTCCTACCCGGCCGACGTGATGCTGGTGTGCGCCATGAACCCGTGCCCGTACGGTGGTCTGATTTCTGACAAAATTGCATCGAGAACTTTGTAACGCCCTCCGCTCCAACCCAAAATAACGGGGAGCTTTGTCGTAGGCATGCCCGCTGCTCGCTACGAGTCCAATAAAAAAAAGTCGCAAAACCTCTTGCCACCGATACGGCCACTTCTTCGATATCCTCAGGAGTTGGGCCACTGCACGTCTCAATGCTCTTTTGCCTGGCCCCCAGACGTTCTTGCTCCGATTTAATTTCCTGAAGTTTGGCGTCTAAGTCAGATCGATCCAGGATACCTTCAACATGGAGATCGATGGCCCTGCGCCGGCTCTTCTCCAATCTAGCGATCTTTCCGCGAACCGATGTCAACTCGGCATCCTGTCTTCCGCCCCTATCGACTCCATAGTTCTTGGCAACCTGCTCTTCAACGTAGGACTTGTTGGAGAGGTTCTCGGCAATGAACCTGAGGACAATATTCTCGACATCGAGACGCCGCATGTAGCTCGAATGACAACCAGCCCCTCCGGCCTTTTTAAAATGGTCGTTCTTCTGGCGGCAGTAGTAGTAGTCCCTCTTGTGCCCTCCCTTGCCACCTGGAACCGTGTACATGGGTTCGCCGCAGATGGCGCACCGAAGCAGCCCCTTAAAGAGGAACAAGTCATCGGCTTGCTTGCGACGTTCGACGAAACCGCCACGCTTCCCCGAAAGTATTTTTTGAACTAGCCAGAAGTCTTCAGGATCGATGAGAGGCGTGTCGATTACCGGGACACGAATCACTTCATCGGGAGCCCTGGCCACTTTTCGGCGGTCGCCCTGTCTTCCGTCCGCCTTGAGGCGCTTCTCTCTGGCCCTCTTTTGGGTGTAGGCGCGCACCCCCATATAGATTTCGTTGCGCAGGAGATTGGAAATTGTCCTATGGTGTAGGCCTGTCTGCCGCTGAAGTTCATTCAGGTTATGCTCTCCGGACAGAAACCGGAAAAAGAGGTCCCGGACGATTTCTGATTCCGGGGTGTAACTCCATCTCTCCGTCTGGCGGTCGTAGCTGACTCCAGTGGGAAGGCAGATTGCCGCCTGGGGGCATTTCCCCTGCCGACGCTTCTCCTCCTTGGCCCCGATCATGCGTTTTTTGATCTGGGCAAGTTCGTTCCCGGCGATGATGGATTGCAGGCCGGACATGAGAAATCCGGCCTGGGTGTTGATGTCGACGGTCCCATCTGGCAGGTAGATGATTGCC
Source organism: Pseudomonadota bacterium (assembly GCA_023417745.1). Taxonomy (GTDB): domain Bacteria; phylum Desulfobacterota; class Desulfovibrionia; order Desulfovibrionales; family Desulfovibrionaceae; genus Solidesulfovibrio. The sequence continues at coordinate 6,647 of JAEZEM010000415.1, read as the reverse complement.
CCGGCCTCACGGATGTCCTGCAGGATGGCCAAGGACCGAAAGTCATCCGGACGAAGCAGCCTATCGAAGTCGGCGCAGACGATCCCCCTGGCCCGACCTGACCGGAGCAATGCCAGCATGTCCTGCACTTCTGGAGCGTGGAGCGTCGCAGTGCCGCTCACATCAACCAACCGGACCGTCGACACCACGACAAGGTCATGACGCTCGACGGTCTGGCGATTGGCTTCAGCCTGCCTGGGCAGGCCGGCACGGTCATCGCCGGCCTGCATGGAGGTGGATACCCGCAGCAATTCAACGACAGGAAGCTTGGCCATGATTTTCCGCCGGCTTCAACCCTGTGATTTCTCGCGCCAGATCCAAGGCCTGTTGCTCCTCCCCGTTCTCCAGGGCAGCACGCAGGCTGTCTAACCGACGTGATAGGTTTTTCCCGGCGGCGATGGCCAGTTCAAGCGTTCCTCTGTCCATTATATCTCCTCAGGCGGCTACGCCGCCGCTTTCGTTGTCTTCCCGGTCTGGTCCACGGGCAGCATGAGCTGATCCGCCGTCACGGCCTCGGGCGGACACAGCCGGCCGTCCTTGTCGATGTAGGCCACGCCGCCGCCTTCGGCCTTGGCCAGGGACACCTTGACCTCGTAGCCCCACTTGACCGCAGCGCTGTTCTCGCTCGGCTCGGCTTTGATGCTGATGGCTATCTTCCGGGCCTCATCGATGCCGGCCCGGCGGTGGATGTCGCTAGCCACGGCCTGCAGCCCCTCGTTGATCTGCTGCACCAGATCGCCGCCAGCTATGAACGAGACGTCATAGGTACCGTCGGTCGGCAGGCGGCCGCCCAGGAGCCGGCGCAGCCGTTCCAGGGTTTCGTCCTGGTCCTCGATGATTTTTCCCTGGTTCATGACGTCCATTCGCGCATCCAGGAACAGGTGCCAGTTCCTGACCTCGAAGATGAAGGGTATCGGCCACCAAAAGTCTTCGGCCACGATTGCGTGCGGGATCGTGCCCATGGGGAACGGGAACACCTCGACGGGAGTCACCACGACCTTTTTCCCTTTATTGAGCTTGACGACTTTGGACATTGTTTCCTCCAAACGCCGGGTCAGTCGCCCGGGGATAGGTTGTCATCCTGGCCGACCGGCTCGGCTCGTGGACGTAAAATTCGATGACTCCGGTCTGCGGATCAAAAACCGGTTCTACTGGGAAACAACCCCACCGCTGTGGCCATCGCCATGCCAGACCCCAAAGGCCCGGGCCAGGGTTGACCCGGAAAAGCTCCTGGCGCGTCCACCCGGCCGCCAGGAGCTCGGCCAGCAGAGGTCGGAGGAATTCGCGTCCGGACTCATACCGCTTGGCCCGGGCCCGTACCCGGAGAGCCAGGCGAGACGGGTTGAAGCGACCTCCGTTTCGTCGCGGTGTGGATGGCCAGACAGAGCTCCAGGACTTCCTCCCGGGAGAGGTCGCTAAACGGCTTGTCCATGATGCCCAGGGCCAGCATCCGTTGCGCGATGGCGGGGAGGTCGAATTCAGCCGACATGGGGCATCTCCCCGCCAGCAAGTTCGTGGCGGTAGGATTTCAGAGCCTCAAAAAAAAAGGAGAGCGCCTCGTTGGGCGTTGGGATCTTCGTTATCCGATCGTCTTCAAATGGGAGGAAGTCCCAGTGATCCATACCGAGTAGTTCGCAGACCGCCTTATGCAACAAAGCTCTGGCGTGCGATGAGTCGTCCATGGCGATGGCGTAGCAATACCTACGAATGGCCTTTTCGGTTTCCTCGCCGATGTCCAATTCGGCCGGCGCGGTGCGCTCCGCCAGATACCACGCAGGAGGCTGAGGCAAGTTCAGGTCTTCCAGATCATAACTAAAGCCACCGGACAGAATAATTGTGCTCATCTCCCCACCCCCAGCGCTTTTTCGATCTGCCCCCGGCTCCACTGGAAATCCATGTGGCAGGAGGCCACGTATTTGGTCATGCCGCTGTTGCCGAGAACGTCCAGGGATAGGCCGTAGCCGCAGCGGTTGAGCAGCTCGACCTGCTTGACCGTGGCCGGCTCGGACAGCCATCTTTTGGACTTCTTGATGCTGCCGTCCGTCTCGTGCATCCGCAAAAAGTCGTCTGCTGCCGCAAGACACGGGAGCCGTTCCCCTGTGGCTAGACGATGCACGCCGCCGTTGCCGTTGACACGGCCCAGGGCGTGCCACGTCTCATCGTCCGGACTGAACACGCCGGCCCAGGCCGTGAAACCGCCAGCCAGCATGGCCCGGCCGGAACCGTAGAGATCGACGTACCGGAAGGGACTGGCGTCAAGGATGTCCATTTCCGTGAGCTCGACGCTCGTGATCGTGGAACCGTCGTCCGCCCCCAGGCGCTCGAAGACGAAGCCGCACAGCGGGCACGTGCGCGTCTGCACCGGGAGTTCCGCGCCGCAGCCGATGCGGCCGGCCGCATCCGGCCATCGGTAGGTGTCGCTCCCCTCCATGGGGCAAATCTTGGTGACGGCCTCTTCTTTCTCGCGTTCAACCTCTTCCTTGAGCGCCGCCACCATATTGAGGTCGCCGTGGGTGAGCAGCGACGTCCCGAAATCCAGGACCACGCAGTCTTTCTTGACGACACCGGGGAAGATCTCCGGATCAACGGTGCGCAGTCCCCGGCCAACCATCTGGACCAAAGGCCCCTTGTCGGAGCATTTGCGCAGCAGCACCACGCAGGCGACCGGCTGGGAGTCAAATCCCTCGGTCAGCACCATGACGTTGGTCAGCACCTGGATCTGGCCCCGGTCGAACCTGGCCAGGATGGCCTTGCGCTCGGCGTCGGCCATGGCGCCGTGGATGCACGCGGCCCGGACACCAGCGCCCAGGAACGCGGCGGCCACGTCCTGGGCGTGCTGGACGGTTGAGGCGAACACGATGGTCTGGCGGCCGCCGGCCTTTTCGCGCCAGTGCCGGACCACCTCATCGTTGACGGCCACGGTATTGAGGATGGCCTCAACGGCAGCCTGGTCAAAGTAATCCGAGACCTGGCCGATCTCGCGCAGTGCTTCCTGGGTGCCGCCGACGTCGACCACGAACGCCTTGGGCGGTACCAGGAAGCCGAGCTGCACGAGCTCTCGGATGGTGATGACGTCGGCCACGTTGGAGAACACGCCGCGCAGACTGCGCTTGTCGCCGCGTTCCGGCGTGGCCGTGAATCCGGCCACCAGCACGTCGGGGTTTGCGGCCCGGGCCGCCTCCACGATGGCGCGCCAAGTCGGCGCGGCGGCATGGTGCGCCTCATCGAGGATGAGCAGGTCCAGGGGCGGGATCTTCCCCAGGTTCTTCCCGAGCGTTTGCGCCATGGCGAAGATGGTGTCGCCGCGCATGCTCTTGGTGTCGGCCGTGTAGAGGCTTGGCCGGGCTGATGGGTTCACCTTGCGGTACTTGGCGAGGTTCTGGGCTACGAGTTCCTGGCGATGTTGCAGAACCATCTGGCGGCCGCCTATGCGACCGCCGAGCATGGCCAGCATGATCGTTTTGCCTGCGCCGGTGGCCGCGACCGAAAGCGTGTCGCCGTGCTTCTGCAGGGCCGCTTCGGCGCGGTCCACCAGGCGCTTTTGATAAGGACGCGGGATCATGGCTTAGAAGGGGACGTCTTCCATTCCGGAAGCCTGCGTCGGGAACTGTGGCGGAGGCGTCATCTGCCCACCGGCCGGCGCGGCCCATCCCGGCATACCACCGGGAGCCCTGGGCGGCTGCGCGGTCTGGGACTGGGGCGCGACCTGGGCAGGGGGCGCGTAGGGGGCCTTGGGAGCCGCCGGCGGGGCCTGAAGCTGTCCTTGGGCCGGCGCGACGGGAGCGGCGGTCGAAGCCTTGGACGGTGCGGCCCAGCCAGGGGCGGCGCTTTGCGTTCCCTGGGGGATTTTCGGGATGGGGGCGGTGGTGATGACTTCGCCGCCGGCCATGATGTGCTGGTAGGCCTCGTCGTCGACGGTGATGATCCGCTTGATGCTGTTGTTGACGTACTTGTCGCCGGCCTGAGGCTTTTCGACGTCCACGACCACGCCGAATTCCGCGCCCTGCAGGTCGCCCCAGGTGGTCATGACCCGCCCCTGGCAGGCCGCCGGGGACTGGTCTTTGGGAGAGATGCCGCGCATGGCCTCGACGATGGCCCGCATAGTGCGCATGGAAATCTGGCCGGCCTTACGGTGACCGTCGCTGGTCCCGGAGATGATGAAGTTGTTCCAGATTTTCCGCGTGGAGAATTGCCCGGAGATGACCTCGAATTCGCAATCGAGCATCTCGCAATCTCCCTTCTTGGAGAGCTTGAGTGCCGGATCGGAACCGGAATAGCCGCCCTCGGGGAGACGGATTCGCATCCGTACCTTGACCATGGACCCCGGGGGGATGGCCCCCAATGATTCGCGCTGTTCTTCGGACTGGTTGAAGTCAATGGTCATGGCTATGCGGCCTCCTGCGGGTTGAGATTGGGCGGAAGGGCATAGCGGCCGGCCGTGGCCTGCTGCAGAGCCTGATGGAACGCGGTCCAGTTTTTGTCTTGGCCGATATATATTTCAGGAGGCAGTCCCCAACGGTTCTTGGAGAGATAAGCCGGGCGCTCCTCAGTGTAGAGGCAACGTTCACCTTTCCCCGTGCTCCTGAACTTATCTTGGCCAGACTTACCTCCATCTTTTACCTTGTGCATTTCGCGGCGGTAATTGGCGAACAACACCATGTCGGCCCATTCCTGCCACAGCGCCCAGGCCCGCTTATGCAGCTTGATCTGGTAGCGGTCGTAGGCGTCGCCGTCGGGTGGCTCATGGCGCTTGATCTCGGCGTGGGCGATGAGCACGATGGTCATGCCGCGAGTGAGACGCAGGGCGTCGAGCCAGCCGATGATGTTGCGCCAGTCGGCGTCAGCCTCGACGTATCCTTTCCCGTAGCCGGCCTTTTCGATGGAATCGATACCAAGGCGCTGGCACGTGGCCGCCCACACGAGCGGCTCCATCCAGTCCAGGGAATCGACGACCAAAGTCCGAAAGCCATGTTCCTGGCTATGGAGCGCGGCCAGGGCCTCGCACAGTTCCCCGTAATTCTCGATGAGCTTGGGGAACGTCGGCACGTCGATGGCGGCCGCGCCGTCCTCGACGCGAAGCAGAATGGGGTTCTCGAACGTGCAGCCAAAGGTGGTTTTACCCAAGCCCTGAACGCCGTAAGTCAGAACCTTTTGGGGCCGGAACTCGGCCGCTGCTGAGACGACGTTGGAGATGTCGAAGGCCATGGCTACGCCTCCACCAGCTCGTAGGTTACGGACGGCGCGCCGGGAGTGATGGTCATGGCTTCCCGGACCAGGGCCACGTGCTCGGGCTTCCCATGGACCAAAAAGCCGTCCAGGTCGCGCTGGGACTTCGGCTTGAAGGTCCATCCAAAAACCTGGGCAAACGTGTGGTCGCCCATGGCCAGACGCGCAGCGCCGACCTTCTCCTGATCGAACTTGACGTAGTCCTTCAGCTGGATTTTGACGCGTCTTCCGGCTCCTTCGAGGGTGGCGGTTTTCTTCCCCTGGGGGAATTTGGCCAGCGCGGTCAAGCGGGCGTGGATTTCGCGCAGGTGCTCGGCCTTCTCGTCGATTTCGGCCTTGAGGGTGGCACCTTCGCGGATGAGGGCAGCGGCTTCCGGTTCCGGCATCTGCAGAACTCTTGAGTGGGCCGTGGTCATGATGCTGTTCCTTACGCGGCCGAAAGGCCGTTCGGTTTGGGTTCGTCCGGGAACCGCCCGACCGGGATCAGCCCGAGGCGCAGGGCTGTCATGTAGTTTTGCCAATTGACCTCCGACATGAAGATGGCAGTCCTCAGTTGCGCATGGAGCTTCTCGTGACGGGCGTCGACGTTACCCGCGATTATTTTGGCGCTCATGGTCTTTCCCTCAACGACAGCGATTGCAGTGTTTTGCTCCAATCGTCAGGGACGGGTGGCATCCTTTCCGGGAATCCTCTTGGACCGTCTTCGTTTTCGGTCTCATCTTCCCTGGACAGTTCAATCAGTTCCTTTTCGAGCGGCGTGAGCTGGTAGTATTGCGGCATCAGAAACCTGCGAAAATTTTCGACGCCGCAAGAACTTGTCGTAGTTCCATCGATGGCGTGTTGAAAATTTCAGCTCTGATCAAAGAAGCTCCGACAACCATCCCCAGCCCGATGAAAATTGCGTAGATGATCTTCAACGGACGCATCGTTCACCCCGCCCGTTTGGCGCGCCTACGCCGTTGCTTGTTGGCTCGACGCTTGGCTCTTTTGCGCATGATCCCGGTGCCTGCCATGATGGTCCTCCGGATTGGTTTTAGACTTCGACGAATTCATGGCTGTCGTTGAGCCGATATTTCTTCCCAGGCTCCAGCCCGCCATCACCGACACGCCCGACAACGCGACGCATTTTCTCGGCATCATCGTCCCAGTAATTGATGATGATGATGCCTTCGTACCCGGCCGTGGCGGTTCCGGCGTACCCGGCCGTGGCGGTGCCTAGATCCCCGGCCGTGGCGGTGCCTAGATTCCCGGCCGTGGCGGTGCCTAGATTCCCGGCCGTGGCGGTTCCGGCGTACCCGGCCGTGGCGGTGCCTCGATCCCCGGCCGTGGCGGTTCCTTCGTCCCCGGCCGTGGCGGTTCCGGCGTACCCGGCCGTGGCGGTT
>JAEZEM010000353.1 GCA_023417745.1 Pseudomonadota bacterium | reverse complement strand
CCTGCCACGACTGCTCCGACGGCGGCCTGGCCGTGGCCCTGGCCGAAATGGCCATCGGCGGCCGGCTCGGGGCCGATCTCGACTGCGACGCCGCCCCGGGCGCGCGCGGCCTGACCGACCTGGAACTCCTCTACAGCGAATCCACCAGCCGCCTGGTGGTCACGGTCGCGCCGGAACATCAGGCCGCTTTCGAGGCGCTGTTTGCCGGCCAGCCTTGCCGCCGCCTCGGGACCGTCGTCGCGGCCCCGGAACTGACCCTTCGCCGGGGCGAGGCCGTCCTTTGCGCCGAACCGGCCGAGGAACTGGCCAAGGCCTTCAAGGCCACCCTGGACTGGTAACTGGTCCCTGTCCTTGACTGAGACGCCAAACGCCGGGAGAGCCGCTCTCCCGGCGTTTTTTTGTGGCGCGCCGAACACCCCCGCAGCCGGTCCATGGACTTGCCGCGCCGACGACGGCCCAGCCGTCGCGAGCGATCAGCGCCAGTGAGGCTCAAACGTGGTCGTTAGGCCAATAAACACGATTCCCGGCCGGCCAATGACTTCCCCGCCATTCTGAAAACCGTATTGCCTCTTTGCTGTCTATCTGTTATCTTGATTGTTAATTTTCCCACCTCAACCGAGGAGACCGCAATGGTCCGTTGGCGTGCCTGGAGTTTGGCATTGCTTACGGCGGGTCTATGCGCCTGCCCAATCGGAACTGCAACGTTTGTCCCGCTCGCTGCCGCCCAGGCCCAGGCCCAGGCGAAGTATGTCGGTTCCAAGGCCTGCATGGACTGCCATCCCAAGGAATACGAATCGTATTCCAAGTATTCCAAAAAAGCCCATTCCTCCCAGTCGGTCAAAATCATGGCCCCCAAGCTCACGCCCGAGGAATTAAACGGCTGCTTCGCCTGCCATGCCACGGGCTACGGCCAGCCCGGCGGCTTCGTGAGCTTCGAGAAAACTCCGGAACTGGCCGACGCCGGCTGCGAGGTCTGCCACGGCCCGGGTTCGGCCCATGTCGATTCCGGCGGCGACACCGGACTCATCCGAACCAAGCTGGCCATGAGCGAGTGCGAGCGCTGCCACAACGCCGAGCGGGTGCGCTCGTTCAATTTCAAGCCCATGCTGTTTGCCGGCGCGCACTGATCCAGCCGGTTTGGCCCGCCAGGGCCGTCGCAACCGTTCCCGTCTCGTCCCGTCGCCGGCCTCGCCGGCCGGGACCGCCACACAAGGAGTCCGGCAATGTTCGACGTGGTTTCGCGCTCCCTGGGCCTTAAGGTGCTGCTCCTCGTCTCCGGCCTGACCATCGCCGCCTTTGCCGGCCTGTTTCTGGCCAACGCCCACTGGCAGCGCCAGGGGACCGTGGACATGGTCGACCGCTCGGCCCGCAAGACCAGCGACATGCTGCGCATGGCCATCGAGGAACCCATGCGCCTGGGCAAAAACGCCGAAACCGCCGCCCAGTTCGCCAAGACCGCCAGCGCCCACGCCGACATCCGGGCCTTTCTCACGGATTTTAAAGGCAACGTGACCTACGCCACCGACTCGGCCGCCGCGCGCCAGGACATGGACCGCCTCACCCCGGACGCCCTGGTGGCGTCCATGGTCAAAAAGGCCCTGGCCGGCGACTACCACGGCGGCGAAATCCTCCCCTGGGCCGGCAAGCCCTCCTTTGTGGCCGTCAGCTCCGTCAAAAACGAACCGGCCTGTCACCACTGCCACGGCGCGTCCAAGCCCATCCTCGGGGCCATGGTCGTGGTCCAGGACGTCAGCCCGGAAATGGCCCGACTGGCCGGCGATCAGTGGAAGGCGGCCGGCGTCTCCCTGGCCGGGCTGGTCTCCCTGCTCGCCGCCCTGCTCCTTTTCATGAAGTTCGCCGTGGTCAACCGGGTCAAGCACATCGCCGCCCTGTCCTCGGACATCGCCGCCGGCTCCCTTGATCTCACCTTCGCCGATCCGGGCCAGGACGAAATCGCCGCCCTGGCCGCCAACCTCTCGGCCATGGTCGGCTCCATGAAGGACCAGCTCGAATACAACCGGGGCATCTTAAACGGCGTCATCATCCCCATCTTCGTGGCCGACCGGGAACGCTGCTTCGAGTTCGTCAACACGCCGCTGACCGGCATCCTCGGCAAGGACGCCTCGTCCATGCTCGGCAAGCCCGTCACCGACAGCTTCATGCGCGAGGACGGCCGCTCGGGCTGCGCCGCCGTGCTCGAAACCGGGGAGTGCGCCAGCGGTTTCACCCGCTTCACCCGCTCCGACGGCCGGGTGTTTCCACTGCACTACGAAATTTCGCCGCTCAAAAACGCTTCGGGCGCGGTGGTCGGCGTCATCGGCGTGCTCATTGACCTCACCCAGGAGGAACGCGACAAGGACCACATCAAGGCCCAGCGCGAAAAGCTCCTGGCCGTGGCCGACGAAGTCACCTCCGTGGCCCGGGAGCTGTCCGACGCCTCGGACGTTTTAAGCGCCCGCATGGAGGAGTTGACCACGGGCGTGGCCAACACCGCCCGGGAAACTGAGCGCGTGGCCACGGCCATGGAAGAGATGAACGCCACGGTCATCGAAGTGGCGAAAAACGCCGGCGACACGGCCCGGGCCTCGGACGAGGCCAGCCGCGAAGCCACGGCCGGCGGGCGCGAGGTGGAGCAGACCGTGGCGGAAACCCGCAAGGTCTCCCGGCGCACCGCCGATCTGGCCGCTTCCTTGGGCCAGCTGGAAACTCGGGCGGAAAACATCGGCCAGGTGCTCTCGGTCATCGGCGACATCGCCGACCAGACCAATCTGCTGGCCCTTAACGCCGCCATTGAGGCGGCCCGGGCCGGCGACGCCGGACGCGGTTTCGCCGTGGTCGCCGACGAGGTGCGCAAGCTCGCCGAAAAGACCATGCACGCCACCACCGAAGTGGCCGCCGCCGTGGGCGAAATCCAGACCAGCACCCGGCAAGCCGTCTCGGGCATGGACGAGACCAAGGCCCGGGTGGAGCGCACCGCCGACATGGCCGAAGGTTCCGGCGCGGTGCTCGGACGCATCGTGGACCAGGCCGGGCGCATCGCCGACATGGTGCGCAACATCGCCACTGCCTCGGAGCAGCAATCGGCCACCAGCGAAGAAGTTTCGTCGAGCGTTGTCCATATCAACGAACTCTCCCAGGACCTCACCAGCCGCATCGCCGAAGCCGGCGAGCGCATTCGCGAAGTCCGCTCCATGGCCAACCATCTGGCCAAGCTCGTGGAACAGTTCCGGGAAGGCTAGGCCACGTCACGGCCATAAACGGAATCGTATTTTTAAGAAAAACAGCGGCTTTCAGCTGTTTCCCAATACCCGCCGCCACGCGTTGCGAACAGGCTGCGCGAAGAGACGGGCGGTCGCGAGACAAGATCGACGCCGTGAAAAGACTGTCCTCCGGGCCGGCCGGCCTTGACAATTTGGGGCAAACTAAAGGATAGACTTGTCCGTGCGTGATCGCTATTTTCGGTCACGCGTCCTGTCGGCAAGGCCGATTCCGTGACGCGCTTCCGTGGCGTGGGAAACAGGCTCAGTCGCGCCGCCGGAACATGACCTTGTTGCCGCTCAGGCAAGGGCGCCTTCACGGCGATCCGGCGCTGAGGGCAAATAAGGATCGCCAAGCCGGCCAACCTCAATGACGGAGAACAGACACCATGGATAAATACGAGTGCAGCATCTGCGGTTACGTGTATGATCCCGCCGCCGGCGACCCCGACAACGGCGTGGCCCCGGGCACCAAGTTCGAAGACGTTTCCGAGGACTGGGTCTGCCCGGTCTGCGGCGCGCCCAAAAGCGAATTCAACAAAGCCTAACACGCCCTGCGCCGCTTTCTTGAATGCGGCGATTCGAGGATGTACATGCGACCTGTCGCCATTTGCGAAGGCGTCTACTGGGTCGGAGCCGTCGATTGGGACTGCCGTGACTTCCACGGCTACATGACGGCCCCCACCGGGACGACCTACAACGCCTTTCTGGTCAAGGACGAAAAAATCGCCCTGTTCGATTCGGTCAAGGCCGGGCACGGCAACGAAATGCTCTGCCGCCTGGCCCATGTGGTCAAACCCGAAGACGTCGATTACCTCATCGTCAACCACGTGGAAATGGACCACTCGGGCGAGCTGCCCGAACTCGTGGCCCGCACCAAGCCGGAAAAAATCTTCACCTCGCCCATGGGCGAACGCGCCCTTAAGGCCCACTTCGACTGCGCCGACTGGCCCATCGAAGTGGTGAAGACCGGCTCCACCATCTCGCTTGGCAAGCGCACGCTGCAGTTCCTGGAAACCCGGATGCTCCACTGGCCCGACAACATGGCCACGTTCATCCCCGAAGACGGCGTGCTCATCTCCTCCGACGCCTTCGGCCAGAACTGGGCCACTTCCGAGCGTTTCGCCGACGAAGTGGACAGACATCTGCTCCAAAAGCAGCTCGACCGCTACTTTGCCAACATCGTCCTGCCCTTTAGCCCCATCGCCCAGAAGACCATCGAGACCATCGAGTCCATGGGGCTTAAGATCAACGCCATCTGCCCGGACCACGGCCTGATGTTCCGCACGCCCGAAGACGTCGCCTGGGTCGTCTCGCGCTACAAGGAACTGGCCTCCCAGAAGCAGAAGAAAAAGGCCGTGCTGGTCTTCGACACCATGTGGCACTCCACCGAGCGCATGGCCCACGCCATCGCCACCGGCCTGGCCGAACACGGGGTGTCGTTCAAGCTCATGAACCTCCACGCCTTCGACCATTCCGACGTCATGGAAGAGGTCTGGGACGCGGCGGCGGTGTTTGTGGGGTCAGCTACCCACAACAACGGCATGTTGCCCAAGGTGGCGGACATGCTGACCTACATGAAGGGCCTCAAGCCCAAGGGCAAGCTCGGCGGAGCCTTCGGCTCCTATGGCTGGAGCGGCGAGGCGGTCAAAGACATCGCCGGCTGGCTCGGCGAAATGGGCATGGAAATGCCTGTCGATCCCGTGCGCCTGCTCTTTGTGCCCACCCACGAGCAGCTCGCTGTCTGCGTGGAAATGGGCCGCACCATCGGCAAGCTCATCAACGAGCGCCTGGGTTCATAAGACTCGCGCTTTCGCTTCCAGACAAATGGAAGGGGCCGTCCTTTTGGGGCGGCCCCTTTTTTAGTTTGTGGAGGCTTGATATTGGTGATTGTCAGCAGTTCTCCGCGCCAGGTTCATAATAGAACACGGTCTTTTTTAACCGGTCAGCGTATTTAAAGATATCGTCCAGGGTTTCCAAGAGGACTCGTTCTTCTTTCTTAGCCTCGTCAAAGAGGCCAAGATATTTCTTCTGTCCGTTAAAGTGCAGGCGACATAAGGGCTTTCGGTTGGTATCGTCGAGCAAAACCCCCATATAACTTTGCGTATCGCGAGAAATAATACGGGCCGGGTCGCATACTTCTCGCAAAATGGCTTTGACGATCAGGCATCCCTCCACCTCTTCGGTAGTCGTCTCAATTTTCGATTTTTCACCAACAACAGGCAGCGGCTCTTGCGGCTCTTCTGGTTGCGGCGTGCTAATCATGGCTCCTTTGAGCCGCTCATTGATTTTCTCATCGATGAACTTGGCAAACGCACGCTTAGTGATCGGAGCAAACATCTCCTTTACCGAAGCGGTTAAATTTCCATCATAAATTTTCTTGATAAAATATTTCAAAAACTCCTCTGAAGGAGACTCCAGCTCCGAGGCAAGCATCTTTTTGACTTCACGAGTATATTTGAGTTCTAGGGCAGTAGAAAGCGTTTGATCAAGATTGAACTGTGTCTTTGTTAGCTTCTTGAGCTCTGAAACCAACGTTGAATCAAGATCTTCCAGATCAATAACCATGAACGGCCGATCATCCATCTTATTTTGTTCATCAAGATCGGTAAAGAAGTGATAACGCGCCCCATCCGTCAACAATGCCACACGACAAGCTGTGACAGAAAAATATCGATAAAGTTGGCTGGACGCTTTTGACAAATCACAACCATACTGTTTACATTCTATGATACAGATTGGCTTATCATCCAATATAATAGCGTAATCGACTTTCTCACCTTTCTTGATACCATGGTCGGCCACAAATTCGGGAATGACTTCCTTGGGATTGAATACGTCATAGCCGAGGGCCTGAAGAAACGGGAGGACCAGAGCGGTCTTCGTGGCTTCTTCCGTGGTCAGATGCTCTTTGAGTTTGGAAGTCCGGACACAAAGCTCCTGTATCTGATCAATGAAATCCATAACCCCTCACCTTTCGAATTGTTGTAAAATTAAAAAAACTTAGACGTATTTACCTATAAAAAAAAGCATAAATCAAGTTAAAACCCATCTCGCCCAACCCAAAATACCAAATCTGCCGCACTCCCAGCACCCTGGACTTACTAAAAGTCAAAATCCAAGCCGTTGGCGTTTGAGGGACGGTAGGCACACGCAATTTGAAGCACTGCTCCAACTGCCCCGCACCCGCCCTTGCCCCTCGCCCTGCCCGGCGCTACAAAAGCCCGTCGCCACCCCCGGCGACCACCCGCACCCGCTAAAGGAGCCGCCATGATCGTTTCCGAAGGCCGCCTCGGCCGCGTGTTCGTGCTGCGACTGGGCGACGGCGACCGACTGCCCGATGCCATCGAAGATTTCGCCCGCACCCGGGGCGTCGAAGCCGCCCTCGTCGCCGCTCTGGGCGGCCTCGAAAACGGCCGCCTCGTCACCGGCCCCGAAGACGGCCGCACCATGCCCCCCACCGCCATGCTCACCGCCATCGACGCCGTCCACGAAGCCGCCGCCATCGGCACCCTCTTCCCCGGCCCGGACGGCTCCCCGCGACTGCACATGCACGCCGCCCTCGGGCGCGAGGGCGAAACCAAAACCGGCTGCGTGCGCCCCGGCCTCGATGTCTGGAAAATCTTCGAAGTCGTGGTCATCGAAATCACCGGCGCCGACCTCGCCCGCGCCAAAGACCCCGAAACCGGCTTCGAACTGCTCGGCCGTAAGCGCGGTTGAAATATAAGAAAAGATGCCTCCGGCGGGGGGGGGGGGGGGGGGGGGGGGGGGGGGGGGGGGGGGGGGGGGGGGGGGGGGGGGGGGGGGG
>JAEZEM010000402.1 GCA_023417745.1 Pseudomonadota bacterium | reverse complement strand
GGCTTTGCCTGACCACGAAGCGCCCCCCGAAAAGTGAGGAGACGAGAAGACATGGGAGAACGTCGAACAGGTGGGGGGCCTGGGGGGACGGTCGGCCCCCAGCGGGTCCAGGGCAGAGCCCTGGCGGAGAGGTCCAGGAGAGGCAGCGCCTCTCCTGGCCGCCGGAGGCATGTCCCAGCGCTAATCGTCCAGGTCTTCGGGGTTGACCTTGTTCTGGCTTGGCCGCAGGGGTTCGTAGTAGAGCGCCGACTTGGTGGCCTTGGTCTTGTTGTTGTATTTGAGCTTCATTGTGATCTGCTTTTCCGGAAAATTCCAGCGCATGACCGTCCAATCGCCTTCTTCCATGGATTTCGGCGTGCCGGCCAGCTTGGTGGTCACCTGCCGGATGATGTCGATGTCGTCATTTTCCGTTTTCATGACCCGGCTGTAGAGCTTGTCATCCACCACGCCGTAGGCGATGATCGGGGTCAACCGTTCGTAAACTCCGATCCGGCACGGGCCTGTATAGTTGTAATAGGCGATACCGCCCTCTTCCTTGATCTTTTGAAAAGAACCGTCCTCGTTCATAGGCGCGAACGGCTTGCCGTATGGCGGCTTGATGCAATCGAACGAACCGGCCGATGCGGCGGAGACGAAAAGCGTCAACACGATCATGCAGGACAAAAGGCCACGCAGCACCATACAAGCCTTCCTTGCGTTGAAAATTTCGGGATGCAGTCTGGAGATTGCTTGTTTTTGCACTATGGCAAAAGCCGGTGCAAGGCAAGGAAAGTCCGGCCAAGCGGCGCTTCTCGCTGTCGCAAAGGCCTTGTCCGCCTTGGCGGCGGGGCGTTTCATGCCGCTTCCTGAACAAGGGCGGATGTCGTTTTTCTGGCGAGCGGCGAAAGCCATGCTTGTTTTGTTGAACGCTATCGCCTTGTTCCGGTGCGAACCGAGCGCCTCGTTTGCGGGGCGCGCCCGCATGCCGAGCCCGATCAGCCGATCAGCCGCTGTCCCAGGAAAGCCCGCCACCGAAACATGTGGGCGACCGCCTGACGGACCAGGCCGGCCGGTCACGGTTTCTTGTCGTTGGGCTCGTCTTTGTGGTCGCTGCGGGGATGGGCCTTGTCGTAGATGCCGACGATGCGGGCCAGATCGAGGTTGGTGTAGCGGGTGGTGGTGGTCAGGCGAGCGTGGCCGAGGAGTTCCTGGACACTGCGCAGATCGGCCCCGGATTCGAGCAGATGGGTGGCGAAGCTGTGGCGCAGCATGTGGGGATGGGCGTGGCGGGCAATCCCTGCGCCCTTGGCCAGGGCGTCGACGATGCGCGCCGCCTGGCGTCGGTCGCGGCGTCCGCCCCGGTTGCCGAGAAAAAGGGCCAATTCCATGGGACCCGGTCCGAGTTCGCCCCGGCGGCGCAGGTACTCCCGCAGCCGCTCCCGGGAGGCGTCGCTTAGGGGGGCCAGGCGCTCCTTGCTGCCCTTGCCCATGACCCGGACAATGCCTTGGGACAGATCCAGATCGTCGAGGTCCAGACCCAGGGCTTCGCTTATGCGCAGCCCGGAACCGTAGAGCAGCTCGGCCAGGGCCAGATCGCGGCAGGCGGCGGCCGAGCCGTCGGCGGCCGGGGCGGAAGTCGGCGGCGTCACCAGGGCCACGGCTTCGTCGGCGTTAAGCGCCCTTGGCCCGCGCTGTTCGGCCTTGGGATTTTTGAGTCCGGCCGTAGGGTCGGCGGCGATGCGCTTTTTTTGCAGCTGGTATTTGAAAAAGCCGCGCAGAGTGGAGAGCTTGCGGCCCATGGAGGACTTGGCCACGCGGCGGCGATGCAGTTCGGCCAGAAAGCCGCGCACATGGTCGCGGGCGACGGCCTCGGGCGCGGCCAGACTCAGGCCCCGGCCGGCGAGATAGGCTTCGAACTGGGCCAGATCGTCGCCGTAGGCCGCGATGGTGGCCGGGGAGTAGCCCTTGACGGCGGCCAGGGCGGTCAAAAATTCGGTCACGGCCTCGGGCGGCGTGGCTGACGTCGGCGGCGGATCAGCCTTGCCTTTTGTCGAGGACATAGCAGCTCTTGGGGTTTTCCTTGGCTTTTTTCTTGAGCGTCATGGCCGTCTGAGAGGCCTCGCCGAAGTGTTTGAGCCGGCCATCGCGGTTGAAGACCACGGCGATGGAGATGGCCATGAGCGGAAAGCTGCGGCGATTGCCTTCGCGGTCCACGGACTGGATAAATCCCCGGTCGCGGTCGTCGGCGTCGTAGAAATGCGGCACAATGCCGTCGAAGCTGGCCACCACGGCCCGGCAGGCTTCCTCCACCCGGTCGATGTCCAGGATAAAGACAAAGTCGTCGCCGCCCACATGCCCGACGAAGGCCGTGGGGCCGCCCACGGAACGCACCGTGTTGACGATGATGCGCGCCGTCATCATGAGCACCTCGTCGCCCCGGGAAAAGCCGTACTTGTCGTTAAACGACTTGAAGTAGTCGAGGTCGGCGTAGGCCAAGGCGAAATCCTGCTGGCGGTCGATGAGGTCCTGGATGCGGCCGATAATCGAGGTGTTGCCCGGCAGCTTGGTCAGCGGGTTGGCGTCCAGGGACCTTGTGGCCCGGGCCAGGGCCAGGGTGACCCGGGCGCGCAGCATGGCCGAGGTGAGCGGGCGCGTGAGCAGCTCGTCCACCTCCACGGCGCACCAGTCGATGTCCGGCGTCAAGGCGGCCTCGTCCATGATCAGCGCCACGGGCAACTGACGGTAGACGTTTTCGCTTTTGACCATGGTCACCAGGGTCGGCCCCGGGATGTCGGCCAGGGCGGCGTCCACCACCAGCATGTCCGGCGGATCGGTGAAAAGGGCCTCCACCGCCCCGCGCCCCTGGCAAAGGATGGTCACCTCGGCCTCGGCCGGAGTGAAGGCAGCGGCAAACAGCCGGCCCAAGGTCGGGTCGGCGCTCAAAACCAAAATTTTCTGCGTGCGGGTGAAGGCGCAAAGCGCGTCGGAAACCATAGGTCTCGTGAGTGGATCAGGTGAAGCGCAGATCGGCCAGTTCCACGAGCTGGCCGCCGAGTTCGTCGAGAAGTTTTTCAAAGTCGGCCGGCCGGATCTTGAGGATCTTGAGCGCCTCGGGCTGGAGATAGGTGACGCCCACGTCGCCGGAATAGCCGTACTCGAAGGAGCGCACCAAAAAATCACCCAGATGCACCACGCAGGCCATCTCCGGGTAGAGCTGGGCCAGGTGCGGCTTGTGGTGGTAGGACAGGCCTTCCTTGATGTTGGCCGGCAGCTTCCAGTGGTCGGCCAGCCAGGCGTTGATGCGGTCGTGGCCGAAACCGAGCACTTCGCGTTCGGCTTCGAGGTAGAAGCAATCGCGCTCGGCCACCACCCGCTCGATGTCGGGCTTGAGGTCGGGCAGTTGCACCGTGGCCACCACCTTGCCGAGATCATGGAGCAGCCCGGCCACGGCGTATTCCTCGGCGTCTTTGAAATGGAGCATCCGGGCAATGGTCCCGCTGGCCATGGCCGCGCCCAGGCTGTGCTCCCAAAGCCCGACCATGTTTTCGCTCATGACCTCGAAGACCGAGGTGGAGACGATGATTGAGCGCAGGACGTTGAAGCCCAGCAGCACCAGGGCGTGGCCGATGGAGCTGATGCGGCCGGGAAAGCCGTAGACCGGCGAGTTGACCATTTTGAGGACCTTGGCCGAGAGCACCTGGTCCATGCTGATGAGCTTGGCCA
>JAEZEM010000303.1 GCA_023417745.1 Pseudomonadota bacterium | reverse complement strand
CGGCAGGTTTCGGTGGCGGACATGCTGGCCGACGCGCCGTTTCAGGGCGGCAAGAAACCGAAGAAAGTCTCGAAACGCGCCTGATTGCTGCAATACTGCTTGGCCGGTCGGGGGCGGCGACGGAGATCTAGAACCGCCGGTCGAGCAGCTGGCGCAGCACTTCCTCGTCGTCGGCCGTGTCCAGGCCGGCCAGTTCCCCTTTGAGCGCAGCGATGGCCTTTCGCTCCACGGCAATATGGGCGGCCAGAGCCTCGCGCCGCTCCCGGATGGCGGTCAAAAGCGTCGCCTTGCGGGCATTGGCCGAGCCCAGCCGCTGCCGGACCACTTCGGCCAGGCGGCGGAAGATGCGGATGAGGAAATCCTCGCGCTCGGGGCTTTGCAGGAAGTCCACATAGCCCATGTCCACCACCAGGCAGTCGCAGGGCGCTTGCGCCGTCACCGTCGCCGTGCGGCCTTTACCCAGCACGAAACTCATCTCGCCAAAGATCGTGCCGGCCGCGTCCAGGTCGGCGATGTGCCGTCCGGCTCGGATAACGGCCACCTGGCCGCGCAGCAGCATGAAAAACGTCTTTTCGTAATTGCCTTCCTCGACAATGGCCTCGCCCGAGGCGAAGCGGGCCAGCCGCACCGCCCCGACCCGCAGCAGCAGGTCGAGGTCCTCGTCCGCGAAATCCGCCCACAGGGACAGTTTGCGCATCAGCCCCAAAAGCGCCCCGGCGTCGGCCGGCTCAATACGCTGCACGTTTTTTCCTTGTTGTTGCCGTCCCGGCAACGTCGTAAACAATCTCTTCTAAATATTCTCACTTTACCGACGTTGCGCCGCCCGTCCCTCTAAACCCATGTGGGGGGTCCGGGGGCCTCAGGCCCCCGGCCGCCGGAGGCTATTCGTCCTCTCCCCGCAGTCGCCCGGCTTCGGCGGCCAGGGTGGGGCGGTCGTGGAGTTCCACGTCGCGGCCGTTTACGGTGACCAGGCCCGCCTCGGCCAGTTTGCGGAAGGCGCGCGAGAGCGCCTCGGGCGTGGCCCCGACGATCTTGGCCAGCTCGCGGTGGCTGATGGCCAGGCGGATGGGGCCGGCGCCCGGGGAGCGGTCCGCCTCGTGGAGCAGAAAGCCGGCCAGCCGGCCGGTCAGCGGCAAAAGGGCCAACGATTCCACCATGGCCTGGGTCTGTTTGAGGCGGCGGCACATGAGGCGCAGCAGGTCAAAGAGCACTTCCGGGTCTTCCCTGGCCGCCGCCGCCAAGGCGCGAGCCGGAAAGGCCAGCACCCGCGTGTCTTCCAGGGCGGCGGCAAAGGCCGGAAATTCTCCGTCATCCACCAGCGAGCACAGGCAAAACGGTTCGCCCGGGCCTAAAATATAGAGTGTTTGCTCCCGGCCGTCCGGGCCGATCTGGTAGAGCTTGGCCCGGCCCGAGGCCACCAGGTAAAAGGCTTCGCCGGCGTCGGAGCGGGCGGCGATGAGTTCCCCAGCCCTGTGGCGTGACGTTACCGCCCCGGCCGCCATCCGGGCCAGCCGCTCCTCGGGCATGCCGCCGAAAAACGGCAGCGACCGCAACAACACCATCCGCTCGACCTGCTCCATGGTTTTCTCCTGTTCACCCGGCACAGTGGCGGTGGGCGCAGGCTCGCGTCAAGCCGCAAAATCGCGTCGCGTTGATCCACATCAATGCGCCCGACCCCGGGCATGGGCTAAGTCTCAAGTCGTCCGGTCCGCCGGAAAGGAGCACCATTCCATGAACAGACGCGCCTTCCTCAAATCCCTGGGCACGGCCGTGGCCGCAGCGCCCGTGGCCGCGCCGCTTTTGGCCCGCGACGCCGCCGCCGCCTCGGGCGAGCAGCTGGCCACGCTTTTCGACCTGTCCAAGTGCGTGGGCTGCGGGGCCTGCGTGGCCGGGTGTCGCGAGGCCCACGCCGCCGATTACCCCAATCCGAAAAAGCCGTTCCCCAAGATGTATCCGTCGCGCGTCAAGGTTGAGGATTTCTCGGACAAGCGCGAGGTCGACGACCGTCTGACGCCGTACAACTGGCTGTTCATCCAGACGGCCACGGTGACGCGAAACGGCAAGCAAGTCAGCCTCAACATCCCCCGGCGCTGCATGCACTGCGTGCATCCGCCCTGCGCCGAACTGTGCCCCTGGGGCTCGGCCGTGCGCCACGACGACGGCGCGGTGGTCATCGACGCGAACATCTGCCTGGGCGGCTCCAAATGCCGCGACGTCTGCCCCTGGCATATCCCCCAGCGCCAGACCGGCGTGGGGCTGTATCTCGACCTCATGCCGTCCTTTGCCGGCAACGGCGTCATGTACAAGTGCGACCGCTGCCACAGCCGCGTGGCTTCCGGCGGCAAGCCCGCCTGCATCGAAGCCTGCCCCAATGAAGTCCAGACCATCGGCCCGCGCAAACAGATCATCGCCGCCGCCCACGACCTGACCCGCCAGACCGGCGGTTTCATTTACGGCGAAACCGAAAACGGCGGCGCCAACACCCTTTACGTCTCGCCCATCCCCTTCGAGGAACTCCACGCCGCCCTGAAGCCCGGTCCGGGCAATCCCGGCTTGCAGGCCGCCGCCGATGTCATGGGCAAGGACAAAAACCTGGCCTCGGCCGTGCTGCTGGCCCCGCTGGCCGGCATCGCCGCCGGCATCCTGCGGGTGGCCAACCGGGCCAGGAAGGCCGCCAAGGAGGACGATCATGCCTAAGCCGCTGTTCCCGGTCTGGCAAAAACGCCTGACCCTCGTCGCCGCCCTGGGGCTGGCGCTCACCGGCATGGGGCAAATGCCCATCTTTTCGCGCTACTACATCGCCGACATCCCGGGCCTGGGCTGGCTTGGCCACTACCAGACGACCGCTGCCCTGCACTTGGCCCTTGGCGCGGCGCTGGTCTTTCTCCTGACCAGCTACGCCGCCTCCTGGCTGGCGGCCGGCGCATCCCGGCCCGGACTGACCAAGGCCGGCAAATGGCGCGTCGGCCTGTATAGCGCCATCGCGCTGACCGGCGTCGTCCGCGTCATGCAAAACGGAAGCTGGGCCATGGTCGGACCCATGCAAGTACGCTACCTGGATTGGCTGCACCTGGGGCTGGCCATGGGACTGCTGGCGTTCGCCATGGCGGCAGGACGGAAAGCGGCGGTTGTTGTTGGCGGGAAGATGGAGAGGAAGAGTGCCTCCGGCGGCCAAAGGGGCTGAGCCCCTTTGGAAACCCCGAATGGGGATGGTAAGGGATGCAGCCGTTTGGGTGGACGCAGGCGCATGAAGGCGCTTTGAGCGCTTGCACGCTTGCACGCTTGCGCGCTTGGCGGCGGCGCCGCGTGGGTCGTTGAAATTTCCGGGCCGTCGATGCACCCGGCTTGCGCCGGGAGCTCGAC
>JAEZEM010000279.1 GCA_023417745.1 Pseudomonadota bacterium | reverse complement strand
AAGGTCGGCGGCTTCGTCGATCCGCTGGGCAAGGACGGCCAGGTCGAACTGTCGCGCAACCTGCAGATCGCCACCGCCGCCGTGGACAGCACCGGCATGTGCCTTTTTATCGCCTTTGCCATCCTGGACATCGCCGACGGCTTCAACGCCCTGGTGGAGATGATAAACGCCCGCTACAGCCTCACCCTCACCGGGGACGACGTCGTGGCCCTGGGCAAGACCATCCTCAAGGCCGAGCGCGGCTTCAACGAACGCGCCGGCTTCACCAAGGCCCACGACCGGCTGCCGGAGTTCTTCGAGGAGCCCTGCGCCCCGCACAACGTGACCTGGGACTTCACTGACGAGGAAATCGACGAGGTGTTCAACTTCTAGTGTCGCGTCCCTTAAAAAATACGATAGTATTTTTTAAGAAAAATAAATGGTTTTAGCTCGTTGACTACGAGACACCATATGCGCTTCTCGCGGACGCGACACTAGGCCCTGGTCCGCGAAGCTCTACCCTCTCCGGGGGCGGACGGCGTCGGCCGTTCGCCCCCGGACTTGTCGCCCCCTGTCGCGCCGGGTCCAAGACCTCGCCCAAACAGGGGGTTTTTGTTAGCAAAACCGGATCGCCCACGACCGAGCCAACCGTTGGAGGGGGAATTCATGGCAACGACCATCGAATTGCGTGGCTTCATGGAGCTGTCCGACCTGTTTCGGGAGCGGGGCTGGGACATGCCCCACGAGGTGGCCGTTTCGGGCTCCATGACCGGGCCTGAACTGCTGGCCCTGCTCGACGTCGGGCGGGAGCGGGTCGAGGTGATTTTCGTCAACGGCAAGGCGACGAGCCCGGAGGCGGCGACGATCGCCGGCGGCGACCGGGTCGCCCTGGCCCCGCCGGGCGTGCCCGGGCCGTACCGCGTGCTGCTGGGTTTCAAGAAAATGGGCTAAGGCCCAGACTTCGCCGGCTCTGCCCGCCAGGCCGCAGGCAACGACGTGGCACGGCCGCGCCCGGGAACAAGGCGGGCGCGTTGTTTTGCCGTTGCGTCCTGGGCCGGACGGCGTTTCGCAAAGCCCCGGCGCTGGCCCTTGTTGGGTCAAAAAGCGCCGCCAATCACGAAAACCTTCGCCGCCTTTGGCCATGGCTTGCCGCCCTAAACGTTGCCCGCAATCTCCGGCCGTTCCCGGAAAATCCCAGGCCTCGCCTGGGCCGACGGCCGTCCCCCGGCCCGGCGAACCTGAAGTTCTCGGTTATTTCCTACGCAATTGCTCCGCTTTTTGCATGCCCTTGTGTCGCGCTCCTTGGAAACTGGTTCCAGGGGTTGTCCGCGAAACGCCAGAGGCCCTTTTCGTGGACGCGACCCTAGACGGCAACCGCCGCCGTGGCCACGACCTCGGCGTAGACCGCGCCCAGGGCGGCCAGGAAGGCGGCCTGGACATCGGCCGGGGCCACGGCGCGGCCGGCGTAAACCAAATCGCGGGTGGCGCAGGCGTCGGCGGCCACGGTGACGGCGTAGCCCAGATCAAAGGCGGCCCGGACGGTGGCGTCCACGCACATGTGGGTCATCATGCCGGCGACCGCCAAGCGCTTGACGCCGCAGGCGGCCAGCGCCTCGCCAAGGCCGGTGTCGCGGAAGCTGTTGGGCCAGTGCTTGAGGATGACGGTCTCGCCGGGCAGCGGAGCCACGCAGGCATGGATGTCGGCCCCGGGCGTGCCGGGCAGGAAAAACGTGGCCCCGGGGTGGGCGGCCTCGTGGCGGATGTGCACCACCGGCCGGCCGGCGGCCCGGAACCGGGCCAGCAGGACGGCGGCGTTTCGGCCGGCGGCCTCGGGTTCGGCCAGAGCCATGGTTCCGCCCGGGAAATAGTCGTTCTGGATGTCGATTAAAAGCAGGGCGCTTGGTTGTTTCGTGTCGGGACTGGTCGGCATGGCCGCCTCCGGGTATGGCCGGGCCTTGGCCCGGGTTTGCGGACGCGCCTTGACGCGCGGCCGGTTCCTTTGGCAAACGGGATCATCAAATTGATCGGTTTAATCGACTATCGCACCGGTCGGTTGCGCCAGTCGCGTTTGGGAGGACGAGCTTATGGCTGTCATCAATAGCGTATGTTTGAGTCTCAAGAAAGGGGAACGCAAGACCGCCGTGGCGCAAGCAACCTTGGTCGTCGACCACGGCATCGAAGGCGACGCCCATGCCGGCTCGCCCCGGCAGGTGAGCCTGCTGTCCCTGAACGCCCTTGACCGGATGCGCCAGAAACTGGATTGGCTGGCTCCCGGAGATTTCGCCGAAAACCTCAACGTGGACGGGCTCGAAACCCTCGACATCGCCGTGGGCCGGCGGCTGCGGGTCGGCGCGGACGTGGTGCTGGAAGTCACGGCCATCGGCAAGGCCTGCCACGACGCCGGCTGCGCCATCAAGAAAGCGGCCGGAACCTGCGTCATGCCCCGGGAAGGCGTGTTCGCCAAGGTGCTCGTCGGCGGCGACGTCACGGCCGGCGATGTGGTGGCGGTGGTGGAAGAGTAAGAAAAGATGCCTCCGGCGGCCAAAGGGGCTGAGCCCCTTTGGAAACCCCACATGGGGGAACCCTGTGAAGGGGACGGGGGCGATTGGCGAACGTGAACCGCGCCCTGTAGGGCGGCCAAGGAGACGGTCGTGGCCGTGACCCAGAAATGCCAATACGCCCTGCGCGCCTTGCTCGAACTGGCCCTGCGCGAGGGAACCGGGGCGGCCCCGGCCGGCGAGATCGCCGACCGCCAGGCCATCCCCAAACGCTTCCTGGAAGTGATCCTCAACCAGCTGCGCCAGGGCGGCTTCGTGGCCTCCCAGCGGGGCAAGGAAGGCGGCTTCTACCTGGCCCGGCCGGCGTCGGAGGTGACCGTCGGAGCGGTGATCCGCTTCATGGACGGCCCCATCAGCCCGGTGGACTGCCACCGCGAGCGCCCGGGCCACGACTGCCCCCTGCAAGGGGGCTGCGTCTTTCGGGGCCTTTGGGACGAGGCCCGCAACGCCCTGGAACGGGTCTACGACACCCGCAGCCTGGCCGACCTCGTGGCCGAGGACCGGCGGATACGCCAAGCGGCCAAGACCGCCGACTACGTTATCTGACGCGGGCGGCCGGCCGGGACAAGGCTGCGGCGGGTGGCGTCTCCGCGCCATCCGTCCCGCACGTAGCGCAAAAGGGCGGATGCCCACAGCGGTCCGGCGGCCCTGGCCTAGGGCCTAAACATGTCCGCCGCCCAGGCCAGGGCCTCGAAATAGGCGGCCGAGGCGTCGTCCGGGGCCAGGCCGTAGGCGCGAAGCGCCGCCATGGCCCCCGCGCCGCCGGCGTCGTAGCAGCCGGCCAGGGCCAGACAGGGCGAACAGGAGCTTTTGCCGCCAAGCAGGGCGACTTTCGTGCGCTCGTCAATGGAGATGCCGGCCAGAGCCTGAGCCATGGGCATCCCGAGCATGGCGTCGAGCAGCGACAATAGTCCCGTGAGGCAGATGCTTTGCCCGTCGTGGCAGGTCGCCCGCCCCGGAATTCTCCGACCATCGGCCTGGGCCAGAAACCGGCCGCGCACGGCCGAGGCAAAAGCCAGTTCCCGGTCACGGGCCGAGGCCCCAAGCGTGGCCAGCATGTTGACGGCCACCCAGCTGGCCAGGGCGTTGCGTCCCAGGCGCGTGACCGCAAAATCCACCGATTCAATGGGTTGGCCCCGGTAGAAGCTGGCCGTGTTGACGTAGCGCAACAGCTTGTAGGTCAGCGACACGTCCGAACCGATGATCTCGCGCACCCGACGCACGTCCAGTTCGGGCTGGCTCACCTCAGCCAGGAGGTTGAGCTTCACTGCCTGGTTGGCTTCGAGGATCTTGGCCGTGACGATCTTGGGCCGGCTGTAGAAATAGCCCTGGGCCAGGGGCACGCCCCGGTCGCGGCACCAGGCGATATCGGCCTCGGTCTCCACTTTTTCGGCCAGCACGGTCTTGCCCAGGGCCAGGCAGCGGTCCACCACCGTCCCAAGCCGGGCCGGATCGCCGGCCAGGGCCAGGAAATCCACCTTGATGTAGGTCACGTAGGGCAGGATCGGATCAAAGGACGGATCGCCCACGTAATCGTCCAAGGCCAGCACGAAGCCGGCTTCCCGGATGCCGCGCACCAGCTCCACAAAGGCCGCGTCACAGGTCACATGCTCCAGGATCTCGAGGACGAACCGTCCCGGGTCCAGGAATTTATGATGGCCGGATGCCAGGATTTCCTTGGAAAAATTGATGAAGATCTTTTTTTTGGGGTCAATGTCCTGGGAAATGGCGTGGACGCCGTTGGCCAGCACGGCCAGGGTCGCCTCCGCGTCCGAGGGGAAGGAAGCCGCGTTGGGGCCGCCGACGGTGCGATAGAGCAGCTCGTAACCGAACACGTCGCCGTCGATACGATAGATGGGGTGCCGGGCTACGGCGTAATTGGCGTCTGTATTGGGGGACATGGTGTTCAAAGCACGTCTGGCGTACTGCTGCAATGTTTCGCTGGGGCTGCAAACACCCGGCGTTGGTTGCCAATGCAACTACAAAAGGGTCAGGCTTCCGATTTATACATCGCCGGCCGAAGGCATACAAGCACGAAAGCGTAACAGTCTGTCCGCAAACGAAATCAAGCCAGGAATGCGACCAGATCGGCCGGCAGCACGGTCCAGCCGCCGACGCTTCCCGGGGCCAGCCGGCCGAGGTCGGGCCGGCCAAGGAGTCGGGCCGGGCCAACCGTCAGGGCTTCGAGCACGGCCCAGCCCGGCAGTTCCGGAGAGGCGGCGAAAAGCGCCCGGGCTTCGTTCCACAGATTGAGGTCGTCGTTGGAGGCCAGGCTGTCGGTGCCCAGGGCAAGCGGCACGCCGGCCGCGACCAGGGCCGGGGCGTCGGCCAGGCCGACGCCGATGCGGGCGTTGCTGCGCGGACACAGGCAGGCCGTGGCCCCGGACCGGGCCAGGATGTCCAGATCGCCCGGGGCGAGCTGGACCACGTGGACGGCCAGGGTGTCCGGCCCGAGCAGCCCCTGGGCCGCCGCCTCGGCCACGGGCGAGCGGCCCGGGGCCTGCCAGCCCCCAGGCAGCAGCCGGCCGGCCAACATGGCCGCGAATTCGCCCTGGCCTGTCAGAAACAGTTCCATCTCGCCGGCATGTTCGGCCAGATGCAGGCTAAAAGGCGCGCCTCGCTCCCGGCAGGCGGCCCGCACCCGGCGCAGGAGCTCCGGGGCGGTGGAATACAGGGCATGGCCGCAGTTGGTCGCCGCCACGCCGTCGCCGGCCGCCTCGGCCAGCTGGGGCGGCAGGTCCAGGGAGAGGGCGGCCCGGCGGCCCAGGATCTCGCGGCACACGAGCCCGGCCAGGCCGGCCTCCCGCAGCGCCCGGGCCACGGCCGGCCCAGCCCGGCCGGCTACGTCGATGACGGCGGCCGTGCCTGTCCCGGCCGCCTCGGCCGCGGCGGCACGCAAGATTTCCGGAGACGCGGTCTCCCGGGCGGCGGCAAAAAGCCAGCCCGCCCAGGCGCAAAAGCCGGCCGGCGGCGGGGCCAGGCCGCGCAGGTGGGAAAGCTCCAGATGGGCGTGGGCGTTGACGAGTCCCGGCCCGAGGACGACATCGCCGAGATCCTCGACCGGGCCGTGGAAGCCGGCCAGCACGCGCCGGGCCGGGCCGACGTCCAGGATGCGCCGGCCGGCCAGGACCAGGGCGGCGTCATCCAGGGGCGCGGCTCCGGGAACCATGGTCAGGGCCCGGGCGGCGCGCACGGCGCGGGGGGATGGAGACGGGCGCAATATTATCGTTGAAAAACGACCAGCGAAGATTTGACAAAGGCCCGCAGTTTGTCCACCCGCTCGTTAAAGGCGGCAAGTTGCCGAGCGGCAGTGCCGGATTTGTTCTCCAGGGCGACGTCGCCGCCGACGTAGGGCGTGTCCTTGATCTTCTGCAAGGCGTCCATGATGTTGTCTAAGCGATCAAAGAGGTAGTTCTTCTCGTCCTTGGTGAAGCAGTAGGTCGTCTTATTGTAGATATAGTAGAGATCGCAGAGATTAAGAGCTAGGCCAAGCGACTTTTCGATGCGGGCCTTGAGATCCTGATAGAAGACGAACTCGTCGGCATACGGGCGTTTGTCGGTCAGCCCTTCTTTGTCTTCATGCTCCTTGATCTGGATGGCCTGGACCACCGCCTCGTTGAAGTAGTTCATGAAGTAGTTGATGCTTTGGCGCATGTTGGGCGTTTCCGCCGCGGCCGGCGCGGCCAGGGCCAGACAGACGAGGCAGGCCAGGGGCGCTAAAAATCGCTTCATGGTTGTTCACCAGACGGTTTGAAGGTTTTCGGGGGGCGTGTCCCTTGTCCGGTTTGGCACGAGGGCGCGGCCAAGTCAAACAGCTTTCGCGGCAAGGAAAAAATCCTCGTCCCGGGTAAAACGCACCAGCTCCCGGGGCAGCCCCAGGGCGGCGTAGGCCGGGGCCAGCTCGCCGCCGTGGCCCAAAAGCTGGCCAGCGAAACGGCGCGGCGCAAAAAGGCCGGCCACGGGCGCGTCCAAGGCCGCGATTTCTTCCCGGATCAGCGCCAGCAGCGCCCTGGCCCTGGCCCGATCCCCCAGGGCCGGATGGCGCGGGCCGGCCAGGATGGCGGCTTCCAGCCCAGGTTCCGGGGCCAGGCCCAGGCGGGCCACGGTCGCGCCGGCCCGCCACAAGGGAGGCAGCGCCCGGGCCAGAGCCTCGATGGTCTCTTCCAAAGCCCAGGGGGCGTACCGGCCGGCCCGGTAGAGGGCGGCCAGTTCCGTGCCTTCCACGACCAGACAGGGATGGATGCGGACCAGAGACGGAGCCAGGGCGCAGGTCTCGGCCACATCCCGGGTCAGGGCCGCCGGATCGTGGCCGGGCAGGCCGGGCAGGAGCTGCAGGCCAAGACTCAGGCCGGCGGCCCGCACGGTCCGGGCGGCCTGGCGCGTGGCTTCGGCGTCGTGGCCCCGGCCCGAGGCGGCCAGCACCGTATCATCAAAGGTCTGAGCCCCGATCTCGACCAGATCAAGCCCCAGGCCGGCCAGTTCGGCCAACAGCTCGGGCGGGCAGGCGTCGGGCCGGGTGGAGCAGCGGATGCGCCCAATCAGCCCAGCCCGGCGAAACCGCGCGGCCGCTTCGAGAAAACGCCTGGGCCAGGGTTCGGGCAGGGCCGTGAACACGCCGCCGTAAAAGGCCAACTCATAGGGGCCGCGTCCGTCCCGGGCGGCTTGACCCAGCTCCCGCTCCATGGCGGCCAGGGTTTCGGCCAGTGGCGCAGGCGGCGCGCCGGCCTGCACGGCCTGGGCGCAAAACACGCAACGTCCCGGACATCCTTGAAAACTGAGGTAGACCGGCCACACCCGCCTGCGCCCCTTTGGCGGCTCGGGATGCCGGAAAAACCGCCCTTGGGGGGCGTCCTCGGAAATGACATTTTGGCGAAGATGGCGAGCGATATGCGGGGAGGCCATTATTTTTCTCCTAAGCCACTTGAAAAAATGCCTTTCCTTTTTTATAGCTTGAACCAAGGCGTTGGGCCGGCCCGTGGCCGCGCTGTTTCGCCTGGGGAGAGAGGGGACAATTCATGGATGCCGCCGACTGTATTTTTTGCAAAATCGTCAAGGGAGAGATCCCCTGCGCCAAGCTCTACGAAGACGAGCTGGTGCTGGCTTTCCTCGACATCGCCCCGGTGACCCCGGGCCATGCCCTGGTCATCCCCAAGGCCCATCACCCCGACCTGTTCGCGCTGCCGGCCGCCCTCGGCGCGGCCCTGCTTGCCGCGCAGCAACGGGTAGGCCGGGCCGTCATGCGGGCCATGGGCGCAACCGGCCTCAATGTCCAGCAGAACAACGCCAAAAGCGCCGGCCAAGTGGTGTTTCACGCCCACTACCATTTGATTCCGCGCCGGGAAGGCGACGGTCTGGCCCTGTGGCCGGGCACGCCCTACCCCGACGCCGCCGCATCAGCCGCCGTGGCCGAGGCGGTGCGCGCCGCCCTGGCTGACTAGCGCATGGTTCCTCACTTGTGCCAATCGCCGGCCGGGCCTGACCGCCCGTCCAGCTTACCAAACGCAACGCGCCGGAGAACGTCATGAACGGGAAAACTCTCACCAAGGCCGACATCGTCGACTACATCTATGAAAAGACCGAGCGCAACCGGGCCGAGGTCAAGGTCCTGGTGGACCATCTCCTCGAACTCATGAAGCAGTCCATCAAGCGGGACAATTCCCTGCTCGTCAGCGGCTTCGGCAAGTTCGAGTCCTACGACAAGAAGGCCCGCAAGGGGCGCAATCCCCAGACCAACGCCTCCATCATGCTGCCGCCGCGCAAAGTGGTGGTGTTCCGCCTGTCCCGCAAGTTCCGGGCCGAACTCAACCCCGACGAAGTGCTGTAGCCCCGTCCGGGGCCGGGGCGGCGACCGCTCGCCCGGGGACTGAAAACCCGGGACCGGGCTGGCGGCCGCCCCGGCGGTCGTGGGCCTGGTCCGGCCAGCGGACTTGCCCGGTCCGCCCGACCCTGCTGCCGGCGCACTTTTTCCTCGGCGGCCCGCGCCATCTTCGGCCCGCGTGCCCCGCGGACTGCGGTTGCGTGCCGGACAGGCGACGCCGCGCCCCCCCCTCCACGCCTGACACGGGCTGCCGTGCCGTCGCCAGCAGCATCACGGCCTCCGCGCCTGCCGGCCGCGCGCCCGGCAGGCGTTCCACCGGCGAGGCCGCCGCCGTCGCTGAGACAATGGCGACGGCGTCACTGCGCGAGGATAAACGCCCCGGTAAACCGTTCGCCCAGGCGCAGTCGCGCCTCGTCCGCCACCGTCGACGTCGGGAAGGTCCCGGCGTGGACCAGGTGCAGCAACACCCCGTCGATCTCCCGCGTCTGGATGCGCGACCCGGCATACCCGGCCGCCTGCAGCCGGGCAAAAAGCCGTTCTGCATTGCCCCGCAGGGCAAAAGCCCCCACCTGCACGTAAAACGGCCCCGGCAGTTCGCCGCCGGGACCCGCGCCCGGCGTCTCGCCCTCCACCTCCAGCCGCACCTTGGCCGTGCCCCGGGCATGGACCCCGAGTTCCCGCGCCCCGGCCTGGGACAAATCAATGATGCGCCCGGCCACGAACGGCCCCCGGTCGTTGACCCGAAGCGTCATGGACCGGCCGTTCTCCAGATTGGTCACCCGCACCTTGGTCTGCATGGGCAACAGCTTGTGGGCGCAGGTGAGCTGGTACTGGTCGTAGACCTCGCCGTTGGACGTGCGCTTGCCATGAAAGCCCGGGCCGTACCACGAGGCAATGCCTTCCTCGCGGTAGCCCTTGGCCGTGCGCAACGGCACATAGGTGACGCCTTTTATCGTATAGGGACGCAGCGTGGCCGGCTCGCGGCCGGAGGGACCGGGAACCGGAGCCTTGGAAGCGCAGCCGGCCAGGAAAAGCGCCGCGGCCAGGGCGGCCAGGAACCGAAAGGCCGCCGGGCCGGCGCGTCGCGGTGGGCACAACATGCCCCACGGTAGCCGCCGCGCCGGCCCCTGGCAACCATGAGGGAATACGGGGAGGCCTCCGGCGGCCAGGAGAGGCGCTGCCTCTCCTGGACCTCTCCGCCGGGGGGCTTAGCCCCCCGGACCCCCAGCACGGGAGGCGTGGTGTAGGGGGCGATGAATTTCGGTCGCGAGGTCGGCAAGAATCGGAGACAAGCAGGCAAACGCAGGGCGGCGGGCATCGCCTTGGCCGGTCCTCCGGGGCGCTTGCGGCGACAAGCCCTTGCGGCGTGGCCCCCGGTTTCGTAGAGTGGCCTAACGGGGGATCGTATGCGCCTTCGCTGGAAATTCTTCTTGGTTCTGCTCGGGTTTGCCCTGGTCCCCATGCTGGTGCTCACCCACGTCAACCGGCAGCAGGTGGAGCGCCTGGGCCGGTCCATCGCCGCCGAGGGCAACGCCGTCATCAGCGAGGTGGTCAAAAACGAGCTGCGCCAGACCGCCGAGGACTTCTCCCTGGTCATCCGCCGCTCCAAAAGCGCCCTGGATTTCAGCCTGTCCATGACCGCCGCCGAGGCCGAGCGGCTGCTTTTCGCCCCGCCGCTGCCCCGCCAGGACCACGACGGGCACGAGGCGACGTCTGTTGGCGTCCATGTCCCCGAGAGCGTGCGCCCGGATTTGGCCGCCATATCCCGGCTGGCCGGCCTGGCCCCCACGGCCGGGCTGCTGCGCGGCGAACTCGACGACTCCGTGCTTTTTGTGGCCGTGTCCCTGGAAGACGGGACCTCCGTCGCCTTTCCCGCCCGGGAAGGCCTGCCGCCCGACTACGACCCGCGCCAGCGTCCCTGGTACAAGGCGGCCAAGGCCGCCTTCGACCCCAAACGCCCGACCGCCCATGAGGTGGTCTGGAACGATCCGGCCGTGGACCCGGCCACCGGCCGTCTGACGCTGACCCTGTCGCGGGCGATCATCGGGCCGGGCGGGCGGTTTATCGGCGTGGCCAGCCTGGACGTGCCCCTGGAGCGCGTGCTCCAGGAACAGGAAATCGCCTCCCAGTGGTCCCAGGCCATGCGCGCCTACCTGGCCGCGCCGGTCCGCGATCCGGCCACCGGCAAGCGCGTCCTCTACGTCTGGGCTCGCCGGGACGACAACGCCACGGCCCGGGACTGGAAAAGCGCCGTCAATTTCGAGCCGCTGACCTCGTCCGACGCCGCCGGCTTCGACGCCCTGCTGGCCGCCATGGAGCGCGACGCCTCGGGCACGGCCGAGCTGCCGCTGTCCGGCGTGCCGTCCTTTTGGGCCTATGCCCGGCTCATGCGCGGGGCCTCCCTGGTCATCGTGGTGCCCACCGCCATGCTTGATCCCATGGCCGAACAGAGCAGCCGCGAGATTCTGGCGGCCACGGGCCAGATCGTGCGCCAGTCCGGCGCGGTCATGGCCGCCGCGCTTTTGGCCGTGGCCCTGGCCGCTTTTTTCAGCACCAAGGCCTTTGTCCAGCCCATGGTGCGCATGATTGAGGCCTGGAAGCGCCTGGGGGCCGGCGACTTTGCCGTGCGTCTGGACGAGCGGTTAAGCGACGAGCGGCAAGCCCTTATCGACGCTTTCAACGAGACCGTGCCGGTGTTGGCCGACCATGTGCGGCTCCAGCGTTCCCTGGAGCTGGCCCAGGAGGTGCAGCAAAACCTCCTGCCGGCCGCGCCGCCGGCCATGGACGGCCTGGACGTGGCCGGAACCTCAATCTCCTGCGACGAAACGGGCGGAGATTATTTCGATTATCGGGTGGTGTCGCGCGACGGCGCGGTCTGTCTGGATACGGCTGTGGGCGACGTGACCGGCCATGGCGTGCCTTCGGCCCTGCTCATGGCCACGGCCCGGGCGCTGCTCTTGGCCACCGAAGACTCCGAGACGCCGGCCGGCCGGGTGCGCCGGGCCAACCGGCTCCTGTGCCGCGACGTGGGCGATTCCGGCCGGTTCATGACGCTGCTGGCCATGGAGATTCGCCCCGAAGAAGGGATCGCCCACTTCGTGCGGGCCGGCCACGACCCGGCCCTGTGCTACGATCCGGCCCGGGGCGTTTTCGAGGAATGGCCGGGCGCGGGCATTCCGCTGGGCATCGACCCGGACTACGCCTACGCCGAATACGCCATGCCCTTTGCCGCGCCCGGCACGCTGCTGGTCCTTGGCACCGACGGCATCTGGGAAGCGAGAAACGAGGCCGGCGACATGTACGGCAAGGCCCGGTTCCGGGAGGTCCTGGCCGGCGCGTCGGGACTCTCCGCCGCCGGCGTCGTGGCCGCCGTGCTGGCGGATTTAGTGGAATTTCGCGGTTCCCGCCGCCAGGAAGACGACGTCACCCTGGTGGTGATCAAGCGGCTGGGAGCCTTCGCCCCGCATCGCGACGGGTAAGCGCCGGCAGGTGGGAATCCAGAGCCGCCCGCCCCGACGTCGCCGCAACGGCCAGGAACGTTTCGGTCCGACCGGCAAGTTCGTGGACGCGGGACGTTTACGGGGCCGACGCGAGGCCGCGCACGGCAAAGGCGCGAACCGCCAGGCCCTGGCCCGACTTCCCGGTCCGGGTTTCCGTGCCTTGGTTGAAATTGTAGGCTTTGGCCGCGCCGGTGTTGAGTTCTTCCCTGGACCACGCCCAGGAGCCACCGCCGATTCCCGAAAAAAGCGGATCAATATGGGCGGGCCAATGCTTGCCGCCCACGGAAAAACCCGTTCCGGCCGTCAGTCGGGGATCATGAAGCGTCGCCAGCTGCGCCAGGGTCGGCAGGCCCCAGCCCTGGCCGCAGGCAGCCAGTCCTTTCGCCCAATCCCGAGCCTGGTCGAAGGTCATGTCGACATCCGGGCCGACGAACCATTCAAGCTTGCTGGCGGCGTCCGCGACTGCGCCGCAGGACGTCCGAGTGAAACGGCCGCCGGCCGACGCGTTGCCGCGAGGCGGGGCGTTTGGTGCGGGAGACGCCGGGGCCGCCCCACTGAGAGCCAGGCTGACGGTCTTGCTGGTCAGGGCGTCGCAGGCGGCGATGGTTGCCTTGACGTTGACGATGAAGTTGCGACGATGCTCCGCATCCAGGCCGGGAAGCGCCCGATGCAAGAAATCCGAGGCTTCCGCGTCGGACTTTCCGGCCATGACGGCATAAAACAAGAGATTGACGGCGTTGGCGTAGGCGACTTCCTTGTCCAGAGGGTCCCCGTTGTGGAGTTGGCTGCTGGGGTCCGTGGCGGCGGCGAGTTCCTTTTGCAGGAGCGCGTCATAGAGGGCCGGTTTTTCGCCCGGCCTGGCGAAGCGCCAGGCGTCGTCGTCAAAAACGAGGCAAGTGTCGGGACGCGGCGCCGTCGCCGTGCACCAGCCGAAGGCTTCCTTGTCGACATTGCGGAGCTCGACCTGCATGGCGCACACGCTGCTCACAGTGGTGGGCGCGTCGTTTTTCACGGCATCCGGCGAAACGCCGCCGCCGCTGCCGGAATGGACGACGGCGACGACAAGGCTCGTCTCCGTTTTGGTCACGAGGACGTCTTCGACGCAACAGTTCGCGCCGCCGGAAAAGGTCGGGATGAACAGCGTCCTCATGCCCTGGCGCGGGTAGTCGTCAGCGACATAGGCGTCCTTGAGGTACAGCTCCTTGCGCATGAATTTTATCGCTGGCGAGCTGGCGACCTTCTTGCCGTTGTACGAGACAACGACGTCCTCTTTCGTTTCCCTGATCCGCAATCCGTAAAAATCGATAGTGTTCTTGGCAAACATCACCGAGGGGTCCGTAGATTTCTTGAACCCTTCGATGGGGTGGATCGTGGCGGCCAGCGACGGACTTGTTCCGGCGGCGAGGAACATCAGGGCCAGGATGAAGGCGCAGGCCATGCGCCGGCCCAAGAAAAGAGCGTTGGCTGGGACGGTTGTCATAAGGCCGGCTCCACGGGTTGCAGCGTTTTCCCCGCCAGTCTAGGCCCAGCCCCAGCCCATGGCAAGGCAGCGCCCCCGAAAACGCCAAACGGCCGCGAGCTTTCGCCAGCGGCCGTTTGTCTTGCAAGCTTGCGCCGGGGCTGAAGGCCTTGCTTGGCGGCTCTTCGACACGGACCCCACCCCGGCTCCGCGTCCGCCCGGCCGCTGCCGGGCGACCAAGCCCTAGTGTCGCGTCCACGAAAAGCGCATAAGGTATTTCGTAGGCAACATAGTAAAACCATGAGTTATTCTTAAAAAATACTATCGTATTTTTAAGGGGCGCTACACGAGACGAACCGTCCGGCGTTGTAGCTGCTGCGCACCAGCGGCGCGCAGTGCATGGCGGGGATGCTCAGCGACAGGCCGTAGGCGGCCCACTCGTCGAATTCCTCGGGCGGGGCGTAGCGGACCACCGGCGCGTGCCGGGCCGAGGGGGCCAGGTACTGGCCCATGGTCACGATGTCGCAGCGGGCGGCGGCCAGATCGGCCAGCAGGCCGCGAATCTGGTCCGGGCTTTCGCCCAGGCCCAGCATGATGCCGCTTTTGGTCAGGCCGCTCGGGGCGGCCTGCTTGGCCCGGGCCAGCAGTTCCAGGCTTCTGGCGTAGACGGCCTGGGGACGGATGGCCTCGTAGAGGGCCGGCACGGTTTCCAGGTTGTGGTTGAGCACGTCGGGCCGGGCGTCGAGCACGATTCCCAGGCTGTCCGGGTCGCCGCCGAAGTCCGGGATGAGCACCTCCAGGGTCGCTCCGGGCAGGGCGCGGCGCAGGGCGCGCAGCACGGCCGCGAAATGGCCGGCTCCGCCGTCGGGCAGGTCGTCGCGGCTGACCGAGGTGACCACCACATGGCCAAGCCCCAAACGCGCGGCGGCCTGGGCCAGACGGTCCGGCTCCTGCCCGTCCACGGGTTCCGGCAGGCCGGGGGCGATGTCGCAAAAGGCGCAGTCGCGGGTGCAGACCCGGCCGAGGATGAGAAAGGCGGCCACGCCCTTGTCGTAACACTCCAGGCGGTTGGGGCAGTTGGCCCCGTCGCACACGGTGTTGAGGCGCAGGTCGCGAAGAAGGCCCTTGGTGCGGCTAAAGGCCGGTCCCTGGGGCAGGGGGCGGCGCAGCCAGGACGGCTTTCTGGCCAAAGACGGTTTCGAAGGCGGCGACAAGGGTGCGTTTGACATCGCCAAGCAGATGCTCCTCGGTGGGATGTTTCGCGACCGCCTCGGCCGGCATTTCCCGCACCAGGGAGGTGGGGGCCACATCCTGCAGGCCGCAGGGGGTGACCAGGGAAAAGACCCCGAGATCCCGGCCGACGTTCAGCGCCAGGCCATGGGCGGTGACCGAGCGTTTCACGGCCAGGCCGATGCTGGCGATCTTGCGCTCGGCCACGAACACGCCGGGCCGGCCCGCCACGCGCTGGCCGTCCAGGCCATAGCCGGCCAGGACGGCGATGACAACCGCTTCCAGGTCGGCGAAAAGCCCGCGCAACCCGCCCCGGCCCGACTTGATCTTGAAAATGGGATAGGCCACGATTTGGCCCGGGAAATGGCAGGTGATGTTGCCGCCCCGGCTGGCCTGGGCCAGGGCCACGCCGCGCGCGGCCAGAGCCTCGGGCGAAACGAGCAGGTTTTCCCGGCCGCCGTGGCGTCCCAGGGTGACCACCGGGTCGTGCTCGACCAGAAACAGCCGGTCCGGGCCGCCGGCCAGACGCTCGGCCACGGCCTGTTCCTGAACCCGCCAGGCGTCGTCAAAGGCCATGCGGCCCAGATCGGTCACGAGCATGTCTTGCCTCCCAAAGCCCCTTCGCCCCGCACGCCGACGGCAGGCCGTAAAAAACGGCTGCGGACCCGAGTCCGCAGCCGTTTCGCATTCGGCGTCTCGTCGGTTCGGACTAGATGACCTTATTGAGCGCGTATTCGATGATGCCCTCGGCTCCCAGGTCGTGGAGCTTGGGGATGAGGTCGCGCACGATGCCTTCGGTGACCACGATTTCCACCGACAGCCAATCCTTGTTGTAGAGATTGGCCACGGTCGGGGCGGTGAGGCTCGGCAGAAGCGCCATGATGTTCGGCATCTTCTCCTCGGGCACGTTCATCTTGAGGCCGACCAGGCCTTCGGCCCGCAGCGCGCCTTGCAGCATCATGTTGAGGATCTCGATCTTGCGGCGCTTGAACGGGTCTTCCCAGGCCTTCTTGTTGGCAATAAGCTGGGTATTGGTCGACAGCAGGTCGGAGATGATGCGCAGCCCATGGGCCTTGATCGTGGTGCCGGTCTCGGTCACTTCCACGATGGCGTCGGCCAGGCCTTCGACCACCTTGGCCTCGGTGGCGCCCCAGGAGAACTCGACGTCCACCGGGATGCCCGCGCCGGAGAAATACTGCCTGGTGAAGTTGCACAGCTCGGTGGCGATCTTCTTGCCGGCCAGGTCCTCGGGGCGCTTATAGGGCGAGTCGGCGGCCACGGCCAGCACCCAGCGGGCCGGGCGGTTGCTCACCTTGGAATAGACGAGGTCAGCCACGACGACCACGTCGGACTCGTTTTCCAGAATCCAGTCCTTGCCGGTCAGGCCGCAGTCCAGGGTGCCGGACTCGACGTAACGCGACATTTCCTGGGCGCGGCACATGGAGCAGGTGATCTCGGGATCGTTGATCTCCGGGAAGTAGTTGCGGTGGTGCATCCGGATCTTCCAGCCGGATTTCTCGAACAGCGCGATGGTGGCGTCCTGGAGGGAGCCTTTGGGAATGCCGAGTTTGAGCATGTTGTCGCCGGCCATTATTTGTAGACCTC
>JAEZEM010000394.1 GCA_023417745.1 Pseudomonadota bacterium | reverse complement strand
CTCCTCGCGTATGGGCTGGGGGGCCAGTCGCGGATAGATACAGGAGGAGCCGAGGAAGACGAGTTTGGCGACGCCTGCGTTTCTGGCCGCGTCGATGACGTTGGCGGAGATGAGCAGGTTGTCCCGGATGAAATCCGCCGGGTAGGTGTCGTTGGCGTGGATGCCGCCGACCTTGGCCGCGGCCAGGAACACGGCGGCCGGACGTTCGGTGTCGAAAAAAGCCCGCACCGCGGCCTGGTTGGTCA
The DNA here is from genome assembly GCA_023417745.1 of Pseudomonadota bacterium. Lineage (GTDB taxonomy): Bacteria > Desulfobacterota > Desulfovibrionia > Desulfovibrionales > Desulfovibrionaceae > Solidesulfovibrio. The sequence goes on along the minus strand of JAEZEM010000394.1, from coordinate 14,619 downwards.
GGTCCAGTGCGGCGTGGGTTTTGGTGATCAGCGGCGCGCCCAGGCGGGTCAGCTCCCGGACGATGGCTGCCCCGACCAGTCCCCGGTGTCCGGCGACATAGATGGGCCCGCGCAACAGGGCGTTGTGGCGTGCGTTCATGGCCTTTGCCCCTACCACGACGGGGCGGCGCTGCCTAGCGGGGAGGCCCTGGAAAAACACGTCGGGATCGTTGCGAAAAAGGGAAAGGATCCGCGCAGGTTCGCAGCGCGTTGCCGAGCCTAGCGCGGGGAGGAGGCGTCCGCCTCCGGCCCCAGGGCCAGGATGGGGCGCAGGACGGTTGTCAGAGCGGCAACCGCGTTTTTTGCCGCGTCGCAGTCGTCGGCTGCGGCCCGCTCCATGACCTGCCCGGCCAGGGCGGCAGGCATGGCAAGCCCCAGGTTGAGGAAATTGCCCTTGAGCGCATGGGCCGCGGCGACGCATCCCGGGCCGTCGCCCGAGCGGGCGGCCGCGTTAAGGCGCGCCAGACCCGCGTCGAGTACCTCGGCCGCAACGGCCAGGGCCTCGGCCGCCTCGTCCGGGGAAAGGTGGTGGGCCTCGCACAAAAAAGCCCTGGCTGCGGCAAGGGCGTCGGCTGCCATCACGGCTCCCGCTGTCCCGGGGCGACGAGTTCGAGCAGCACCGCTTCCAGGTCGTTGATGCGGTACGGTTTGGGGAAAAAGGCGGACATGCCGGCTTCGCGGCAGCGGGCGGCGTCTTCGGGGAAGCTTTGCGCCGTCAGGGCCACGATGGGCGTGTCGATGCCGGCGGCGCGCACCCGGCGGGTGACTTCCAGGCCGTCGAGGCCGGGCATGCGCAGGTCCATGAAGATGATGTGGAAGGGCAGATGCGCCTGTGCCGCGGCAAGGATTTTTTCCAGGGCCTCATGGCCGTCGCTGGCGAAGCTCTGCTGGCCCACGCCGAGTTTTTCCAGGATCTTTTGGAGCAGGAAGCGGTTGAAGGGATTGTCTTCGGCCACCAGCACGCGCAGGCCGCCGAGGTCCAGGGCCGGGGGCAGGGGCTGGTCGGGCGGCGGCGGGGCGGGATGGGCTTCGGGCTCGCCGAGGGGCAGAGTGAAAAAAAACGTGCTGCCCACCCCGGGCTGGCTCGTGACCGACAGGGCCGCGCCGCCGAGCAGCCGCACCAGCCGGTCGGAAATGGCGAGCCCCAGGCCCGTGCCGCCGTGGTCGCGGGCCGTGGTCTCGCTGGCCTGGACAAAGGGTTCGAAAATGCGCTCCCGCATGTGTTCGGGGATGCCGGACCCGGTGTCGCGCACCGCGAACTGCACGCCGGTGGGCGTATCGGAGGGCAGGGTCTCGGGAGCGCGACGGGCGGCCAGGGTCACGCCGCCGGTTTGCGTGAACTTGAGGGCGTTGGAAAGCAGGTTGAGCAGGATCTGCTTGAGGCGCGTCGGGTCGCACATGAGCACCCGGGGCAGCTCGGGGTCGCGTTCGATGCGCAGGGCCAGATTGCGTTCGGCAGCCTGGGGGGCCATGATCCGGCGTGTTTCCTCGAGCAGCCGGTCGATGTCCATGGCCGCGGGCCGCAGCTCCAGCTTACCGACCTCGATGCGGGAAAAATCCAGCAGGTCGCCGATGATCACGAGCAGGCCCTCGCCGGCCGCCTGCATGGTTTCCAGGCAGTCGCGCTGCTCGACGCTGAGTTCGGTTTTGCGCAGAAACTGGGTCAGGCCCATGATGGCGTTGAGCGGCGTGCGCAGCTCGTGGCTCATGTTGGCCAGAAACGCCGACTTCATGCGGCTGGCCTCTTCGGCTTCCAGCCGGGCCCGGATGAGGTCCGAGACGTCGACGAAGGATTCGATGCCGCCGGTGGGCGCGCCCACCGCATCGAGGAGGGGGGCGGCGTTTTTGAGGATGGTCAGCCGCCGACCGTCCCTGGTCAGGATCTGGGACTGGCGTTTTTGCACGGTCCCGCTTTCGGGGGCGATGGACCGGGCCGGGCAGGGCGAGGGCGGCGACTCCCGCAAGAGCTCGTCGCGGCGGCGCCCCAGGGCCTGGTCCCGGGTGTAGCCGGTGATGGCCGAGAATTCGTCGTTGATCGTGACCACCACGTCGTCGCGGTTGACGATGCAGATGGCCGCGCCGGCGATGGTGATGACCTGTTCGAGAAAGCGTTTTTCCCGCTCCACGGAAAGCCGGGCCTCGACCAGGGGCGTGACGTCGATGAGCGAAACGAGCAGGCCCGTGAAGCGCGCGCCGTCGTAGACGGGCTGGAGCTTGGCCGTGATGTCGCGGTGCCCCAGGCTGCGGTCGAAGGAGACCGGCGCGTGGGCCACGCCCCGCCGGAACAGTTGCAGAAAGGCGCTGGCCTGGTAATCTTCGGTTTCGAGGGCCAGCACGGCGAGGTCCCGGCCGAGGACTTCCGAGGCGGGCAGGCCGAGCAGCGCCAGGTAGCGGTCGTTGATCTCCATGACCAGGCCTTCGGGGGAAACGAAGGCGATGCCCTGGTCCAGGGCGGCGAGCATGGAGGTCAGCCGCGCCAGACGTCCGGCCGCATCGGCGCAGCAGGCCGCGCCCGGCTGCACGGGCGGACGGGGGCGCAGGGGGCGCGGCCTGCCGGGCCGGCGATCCCGGTTAAACGGGGTTGCCCGCTGCCGCCGCCCGAAAGACATCCAGGCGCTCCTTGTAGGGCGGATGCCCGAAAAAGGCCGAACCCGACACCAGCACGTCGGCGCCGGCCGCGACCAGCGCGGCAGTGTTGTCCGGGGTGACGCCGCCGTCGACCTGGATGCGAAACGACAGGCCGCGTTCCCGGCGCATGGCGGCAAGATCCTTGACCTTGTCCAGGCAGAACGGGATAAAGGACTGGCCGCCGAACCCGGGGTTGACCGTCATCACGAGGACCATGTCCAGCTGGGGCAGCAGGTATTCCACGTGGGACAGCGGCGTGGCCGGATTGAGGGCCACGGCCGGGGCCGCGCCCAGACGGGCGATCTCGGCCACGGCCCGTTCCAGGTGGACGGTGGCCTCGGCGTGGACGCAGATGAGGTCCGAGCCGGCCGCCCGGAATTCGGCCAGATAACGCTCGGGCCGCTCGATCATGAGATGGGTGTCGAAATAGAGCCGGCTCGTTTTGCGCATGGCGGCAATGAGCGGCGGCCCAAACGTGATGTTGGGCACGAACTGCCCGTCCATGACGTCGAGATGGACCCAGGACAACCCGGCCGCTTCCAGGGCGGCCAGTTCGTCGGCCAGCCGGGCGAAGTCCGAGGACAGAAGCGAGGGCGACAAGATAAACGGCGGCGTCATGGCGGCTCCGGCTGAAGGATTGTGACGCGCACGGCGTCTTGATTCCATGGATAGACTGCCGGCCGCCCCGGGTCAAGGCGGGCGAGGCGACCGCCGGGGCTTGGGGGCCGTTGTCACAAATACGCCCGAGGCGTATGCCGGAAATGGCGCGAGCGCGGCCGGTTTGGCCGGCGTCACGCGTTCTTGTTCCCCGTGTCACCGGACCGTAACGGAGCCTTCCTACCTTCCCCGCGTGACCTGGGGCAATTCGCGCCAACCTTGCGCGACCATCACTTTTATACGGAGGACTCTCATGAAAAAGCTTATTGGCATCGTGGCCGCGTTTCTGCTGATGGCCTCTACCGCTCTGGCCGACACCACCATCAAGGTCGACGGCTCCACCACCGTCCTGCCCATCATGCAAAAAATCGTCGAGGCCTACATGAAGGCCCACCCGGATGTGAAGATCACGGTCTCCGGCGGCGGTTCGGGCAACGGCATCAAGGCGCTCATCGACGGCGCCACCGACGTGGCCATGGCCTCGCGCGCCATGGAAGACAAGGAAATCGACCTGGCCAAATCCAAGAACATCGCGCCCAAGCAGATTGTGTGCGCCATCGACGCCATCGTGCCCGTGGTCAACCCGGCCAACAAGCTGACCGAGATCACCACCGACCAGCTCAAGGACCTCTACATGGGCAAGATCACCTCCTGGAAGGACCTGGGCGGCGAAGGTCCGGTGGTCGTCGTCTCCCGCGACACCTCTTCCGGCACCTACGAGACCTGGGAAGGCCTGGTCATGAAGAAGGAGCGCGTGTTCCCCGGCGCGCTCATGCAGGCTTCCAACGGCGCTGTGGTCCAGGCCGTGAGCAAGAACAAGAACGCCATGGGCTACGTCGGCATCGGCTACCTCGACGCCTCCACCAAGGGCCTCAAGGTCAACGGCATCGAGCCCACGGCCGAGAACGCCAAGTCCAAGAAGTTCCCCATCTCCCGCGACCTCTACCTCTACACCAACGGCGAGCCCGCCGGCGCGGTCAAGGGCCTGGTCGACTTCCTGCTCGGCGCCGAAGGCCAGAAGCTCGTCAAGGAAGCCGGCTTCGTGCCGCTCAACTAAACGCCGCCCGCTCCACGCAGAACCCTTCGCGCCCCAGCCGCCGCTTGCAGCGGCCGGGGCGCGCTCCCGGGAGACACGCCATGGCCATGTCGCGCCAGACCAAGGACAACCTGATTCGCAACGCCTTTTTCCTCACGGCCTTAAGCTCCATCGTGGCGCTTGGCCTGATCATGCTCTACCTCTTCATCGAAGGCCTGCCGATCTTCAAGGTCGTCTCGGTGACGGACTTTCTTTTTGGCCATTACTGGTATCCCACCTCCGAACCCCATGCGTTCGGCATCTTTCCGCTCATCGTGGCCTCGCTGGCCGTCACGGCCCTGTCCTCAGCCATCGCCATTCCCCTGGGCGTCATGACCGCCATCTATCTGGCCGAAATCGCCAGCCGCCGCACCCGCGACATCTTCAAGCCCATCGTCGAGTTGCTGGCCGCCTTGCCGTCCGTGGTCATCGGCTTTTTCGGCATGGTGGTGGTCGCGCCGTTCATTCAGGAAACCTTCGACCTGGCCACCGGCCTGAACCTCTTTAACGCCGCCGTCATGCTGGCGTTCATGTCCGTGCCCACCATCTGCTCAGTGTCCGAGGACGCCATCTACGCCGTGCCCCGGGAACTCAAGGAAGCCTCCCTGGCCCTGGGGGCCACCCATTTCGAGACCATAGCCAAGGTGGTGCTGCCGGCCTCGCTGTCGGGCATCTCCACCGCCGTCATGCTCGGCATGTCCCGGGCCATCGGCGAGACCATGGTCGTTTTGATGGTGGCCGGCGGCGCGGCCATGATCCCCACCTCGATTTTTTCCCCGGTGCGGCCCATGCCGTCGAGCATCGCCGCCGAAATGGCCGAAGCATCCTTTCGCGGCAACCACTATCGGGCGCTTTTCGCCATCGGCATCGTGCTGTTCCTTTTCACCCTGGCCTTTAATCTCATCGCCAGCCATGTGGCCGAAAAGCACAAACAGGTCGGCGCGGCCACCCTGTAAGCGACCAGGAGCGACATCATGAACCAGACCGCCCTCACCCATGCCGGGCTGGCCCGCCGCCACCGCACCCAAAAAATCATGTGGGGCGTTTTCGGGGCTTCCTCGCTGATCAACATGGCCGCCCTGATGCTCATCTGCGGCTTTCTCCTCATCAAGGGCTTGCCGGCCATCAGCTGGAGCTTTTTAACCGAGATGCCCCGGGATTCCATGACCGCCGGCGGCATCCTGCCCTGCATCCTGGGCACCATCTACTTAAGCCTCGGCACCATGTGCGTGGCCTTTCCCCTGGGCGTGGCCTCGGCCGTCTACCTCAACGAATACGCCCGGCCCGGCCGCACCCTGCGGCTTATCCGCCTGGGCATCAACAACCTGGCCGGCGTGCCCTCGGTGGTCTTCGGCCTTTTCGGCCTGGCCTTTTTCGTCACCTTCTTCGGCCTGGGCGTCAGCCTCCTGTCGGGCATTCTGACCCTGTCCATCCTCGTTCTGCCGGTCATCATCGGCACCGCCGAGGAGGCGCTCAAGTCCGTGCCCCAGACCTACCGCGAAGCCTCCCTGGGCCTTGGGGCCACCAAGTGGCAGACCATCCGGCTGGTGGTCCTGCCGGCGGCCATGCCCGGGATGCTCACCGGAGCCATCCTGGGGCTTTCCCGGGTGGCCGGCGAAACCGCCGCCATCATGTTCACGGCCTCGGTCTTTTTTACGCCCTCCCTGCCCACCAAGATCACCGATTCGGTCATGGCCCTGCCGTACCACATCTACGTCCTGGCCACGGCCGGCACCGACATCGACAAGACCCGGCCCCTGCAATACGGCACGGCGCTAGTGCTCATCGTGCTGGTCCTCGGCATGAACCTCGGGGCCATCCTCTACCGGGCCAAGCTGCAAAAGCAGCGGTAGTGGTAGAGAAAAGCGTAGAAAGAAGAGGAAGATGCCTCCGGCGGCCGGGGGCCTGAGGCCCCCGGACCCCCCAGTGGGAAAAGGGGGTAAAGGGGAGGCGGAGGGTGCGTTTGGACGGTTGGTTGGTACGAACCGGTACGGCAACGAGCCGGAAAAGATGAAAAAAGGCGGCGTGGACGCATAAGGCGTCCCGCCGCTTTTTGTTTGGCCCGGGACTCCGGGCCGGGACTTGTCCGCAAACGCCGGTCCGATTGGGCCGCCGGCCGCCGGGGGGCGGCCGGTCCCATGCCGGCCCGGCGAACCAGGGAGGCTTCGCATGACCGACGGCGGCGACGCGACGGGACGCAAGAACTATGTCCTGGACACCAACGTGCTCATCGAGAACCCGCAGTGCGTGCTCAAGCTGCGAAACGGCGTGGAAAACGACATCCACATCCCCTACCACGTGCTCATGGAGCTGGAGGGGCTCAAAAAAACGCCCAAGCTGCGCCATATCGTGGCCAACGTCATCAATGTCTTAAGCGACAACCGCGACCGCATCCACTTTATCCAAAACGACAAGAGCCACTCGGCCTTCACCGACATTGTCGACAACCACATCCTCGACGAAATCCAGGCCTCCACCATCGAAGACCCGGTGCTGGTCACCAACGACCGGATACTGAAGCTCCAGGCCGAGCTGCGCGGCATCAAAAGCGAGGAACTGCGCGACTCCAAGCCCTTCGAGTCCGAATCCCAGCGCTACACCGGCTTTGTGGAAGAGGGCGAGGAGCCCGTGTCCAACTGCTTCAGCTGGCGCGACGGCAAGCCCGTGCTCCACGCCCCGGACGGCGAGCGGGTCATCAGCCACACCTGCGACGTCTGGAACGTGCGCCCGCGCACGGTCTACCAGAATCTGGCCCTGGAACTCATCATGGCCTCCCACATCGACCTCATCTCCATCCAAAGCGAGGCCGGCTACGGCAAGACCTTCCTGGCCCTGGCCGCCGCGCTTTACGCCGTGCAGGAGAAAAAGCAGTACGACAAGATTTTCGTCTTAAAGCCCACCATCGAGATCGGGGCCAAGCTCGGCTACCTGCCCGGCGACGTCTCGGAAAAGATGGAACCCTACGTCAAGTACGTCTTCGATCTGCTGGTCAAGCTCCACCGCTGCCGGGCGGCCAACAAGGTCTTCCTCAACCCCAATGACGAGATGCTGCGGGTCAACCCGAAGAAGTTCGAGATCCTGCCCCTGGCCTACGTGCGCGGCATGAACATCGAAAACGCCTTCGTGGTCATCGACGAGGCCCAGAACCTGGCCCGTTCGGAAGTGCGGGCGCTTTTGACCCGCATGGGCGAAGGCGTCAAATGCGTGGTCCTTGGCGACACCTCCCAAGTGGACAACCCGTATCTTAACGAAGCCAACAACGGGCTGAACTGGATCGTGCGCAAGTTCAAGGGGTTCCCCAACTACGCCCACATCGTGCTCAAGGGCGAGCGCTCACGCGGCCCGATTACCGACATGGTGCTGAAGTCGAAGTTGTAGCCGGACCTGGCGGCTCTGCGCCGGCCCGTTCCGGGGGACGGGCCGGCGCGTGCAATCGAGAGACGAAGGGGCTACCAGCGTCCCATGCCTTGTCCCATGCCCGGCCCCATATGGCCCTGGCCGAAGCCCTGACCGGCCGGCATTCCGCTCATGCCCGGCTGGCCTTGGGCGGCCTGATTGCCGTGCCAGGCGGCCATGTGGCGGCCCTGGCCGTGTCCGCCGTAGGCGGCGTTGCCATAGCGGGGGCAGGCGCTGGCCGAAGCGTCAGCCGAGGTCCAGCCGGTCATGCCGCGCCCCATGCCGTGCCCCATGCCTCCGGCGAACACGTTGCCGGCAAGAAGCGTCATGGCCACGACCGCGACAATGCTTATGGTCCGTTTCATCAGGTCCTCCTTTGTCCCAGGACGGCGTCCCGGGTGCGGGTGCTGTTGCCCTGATGTTTAGTAAGATGCGGACCATGCACGGGTCTGGAAGAGAATTCGGGGAGTTCGGCGTCCCACGTTGCGTCGCAAGAGCCTATGCAGAGCCGGGAGCGTACAGATTGTATACGGCGTGGTCAGGAACGATACGGCGCGGGCGTCGCGTTATCGCTCACCGCCCCTATTCCCGGGACAGGGCTACGCTGACCGTGGTGCCGGCGGTTTCCGACACGTCGAGACGGATGATCCCGCCCTGGCATTCGGTCATGAGCCGGGCCGAGTAGGTGCCCAGACCATTGCCCTTGGCTTTGCCGGCGGTGGCGTATTTCTCGAAAAAGACCGGGATGATTTCGGCCGGCGGGGGGCTCGGGTTGGCGATGGCGAAGCCGGCCTGGCCGGCGGCGGCGAAAAAGCCCACCACCACCGTCGCCCCGGCCGCTTCGGCTTCCAGGGCGTTTTTGAGCAGGTTGCCGGCCGTGGTCTGGACGAGCAGCGCATTGCCCAGGGCAAAGACCGGAGGCTGGTCCGGCGGGAAGGCGATGTCCAGTCCCCGGGACCGGGCCAGGGGGGCGAGCATGTCCACCACCGTGGCCACGATGCGCACCAGATCGACGCGCTGGAGGGCCGGCCGGTAAACGCCGGTTTCCATTTTGTAGAGGTCCAGCGACAGGTCGATCTGTTCGAGCATAAACCGCCCGGCCTGCTCGATCTCGGCCAGGATGTCGCGTTGCTCCTGGTTGACCTCGCCCAGGGCGGCCACGAGTTCGGGAAGGTTGACGATGCCGCCAAGGGGGGCTTTGAGGTCGTGGCGCATGATGCGTTCCACGTCCTCGCGCACGTTTTCGAGCTCCTTGCGAGCGGTGATGTCGTCAAAAATCCAGATTGAGCCGGCCTGGGGGGCGGCCGGATCGATCAAACGGCCGTGGACGGCGCACCAGAGCGTGCGGCCGTCGCGGTTGCGAAAACGTTCCTCCACCGAGGCTTCCTGTCCGGCGGCCACGGCGGCCAGAATCTCCCGGCGAAGCGCGTCCCGGCGGTGTTCGTTTTCGTGGATGTCCTCCAAGGGCCGGCCGGCCAGGGTGGCGGCGTCCAGCGCGAAAAGCGCGCCGAAGCGGGCGTTGGCCCGGATCACCCGGCCGTCCTGGCCGAGGTGGACGATGCCTACCGAAGAGGCGTTGAAGATGGCCTCGAATTCGGACATGAGCCGGGCCAGCCGTTCTTCGCGGCTTTTTTGCTCGGTGATGTCCTCCTTGACCGCCACGTAGTGGGTGATTTCCCCTTGGTCGTCGCGGATGGGGGAGATGGAGGAATCTTCCCAGTACAGTTCGCCGTTACGTTTGCGGTTGCACAGTTCCCCGCGCCAGACGCCGCCGGCGTTAAGCGTTTGCCACATGGCCTGGAAAAAGGCCCGGTCGTGGACGCCGCTGCTTAAGACCCGAGGTGTTTTGCCCAGGGCTTCCTCGGCGCTGTAGCCGGTCAGGGCCGTGAAGAAGGGGTTGACGTATTCGATGGCTCCGGCGGCGTCGGTGATGACGATGGAGGCCGGGGACTGCTCCACGGCGGCGCGCAGCAGACGCAGGTTTTGTTCCTGCTCGTGCTGGCGGGTGATGTCTTCCACCGAGGCGATGACCGGCGTGGGGCCTTGCCCGGCCGTGACCGGGTTGAACATGGCCCGCAGCACCCGGCTGCGGCCGCCGAGGATCGACGTATAGGGGCCTTCCATCCGGGCCGGCCGGCCGACCAGGGCGGCGGCCAGGGCCCGGCGGGCGTTTTCGGGCATTTGGGCCAGGACGTTGGCTCCGGTGGCTCCCTCGGCCGTGGCCCCGATGATTTCCAGGAAACGCGGATTGCATTTGAGAATTGCGCCGTCCGGGGCGTAGGCGACCAGCCCCAGGGGGGAGTTGTCGAAGATGACGCGAAGCGCGCTTTCTTGTTCGGCCAGGCTCTCCTCGGCCAATTTGCGGCTGGTGACGTCGATGCAAAAACCTTCCACGCGCACGGTCTTGCCGGCGGCGTCGCGCACGGCCCGGGCGTGCAGGGAAACCCAGATGACCCGGCCGGTGCGGGTGCGGCGGCGGGTTTCGTGGCCGGACAGGGAGCCTCGCTGGTTCAAAAGGGCCAACAACCGCCGACGGTCGGTGGGGTCGACGTACATCTGGTTTTCGATGTCCACCACCTGGCGCAGCATGTCCTCGGGGCTGGCGTAGTCGTACATGCGGGCCAGGAAGGCGTTGACCTTCTGATAGCCGCCCCTGAGCGAGGAGGTGAAGATGCCGACCGGAGCGTTGTCGTAGAGGTCGCGCAGGGCCAGTTCGCTTTGGCGCAAGGCGCTTTCGGCGGCGAAACGGTCGGTGACGTCGTAGACGTAGCCGCCGACGCCGGTCTGGCCGCCGGGCAGGGGCACGGGAAACTTGCGGACCTCGAAAACGCGCTCGCCCATGGTTTCCAGGGCGGTCAGCACGGCGGCGCCTTCCTGGGCCGCCAGGTCCGAGCGGCGGCATTCGGCCAACAGTTCGGGCGGCATGACGGCGGCGTCGTCGCGGCCGATGACGGCCTCGGGCGGCAGGCCGTAGAATTCGCACAGGTTGCGGTTGACCACGAGGTAGCGCAGGTTTTCGTCCTTGAAAAAGGCCATGCCGCTGGTGGCGGCAATGAAGGCGCGGTAGCGGGCTTCACTGCCGCGCAGGGCGTCGTTGGCCGTGGTCAGGGCGGCGGTGCGCTCGGCCACGGTGCGTTCCAGGTCTTCCTTGACGGCGTCCAGGGCGGCGGTGGCCCGGGCCACCGCCTCGGCCAGCCGGGCCGGCCAGGAGACCAGCAGGAACAGGGCGGCCGACAGCACGATCCAGGCGGCGAAGCCGCCGGCCAGCAGCGACGGCGGCAGGGTCAAGACCGGCCAGCCGCCAGCCGGCACGGCGGCCAGCTCCCAGGGGCCGCCCGGGGTCTCCAGTTGGGTCAGGACCGGGTTGTCGTGAAACACGGCCGGGTCGCCGGCCAAGAGGCGTGTGGTTCCGGTGTCGGGATCGGTGGCTCGAACGGCCAGCCGGAGGCTTGAGCCGGGCGAAGCGCCGAGTTGGAAAAAGTCCTTGGCGTCGAGGATGACTGTGGCCAGGCCCCACAGCCGAGGCGGCGCGCCGCCTTCGCCGGGCAGCCGGACCGGCAGGCGCAAAATCAGGCCCGTGCCGCCCTGGAGCAGGGGGACAGGACCGTCGAGGACCGGCGTGTTGTTGTCGATGGCCCGGCGCAGGGCCAGCATCTGGACCATGGGCAGGCTGCCCGGCAGGCGCAGGCCCAGGATGCCGCCGTTGGTGATGGCCGGGTAGATGTGGGACACGGTCAGGTCCCGGGCGAGCTGGAGGGAGCGCACGTCGGGAAGTCCGGCGGACAGCCCTGAAGCAAAGGCGGAAAAGTCTTGCTCGTCCACTTCCGGCCGGGTGGCGGCCAGGGCGGCCAGGGCGCGCAGGATGACCAGGCGGCCGGCCAGGGCGGCGTCCAGGGCGAGTCGTGTTTCGCTCAGGATGAGGCTTGTTTCGGCATGCTTTTCCGTGGCGTAGCGGTCGGCCTGGGCGCCGTAAATGAGCAGACCGGCCGGAAACGTGGCCAGGGCCGCGCCCACAAGGGCGATGGCGGCGCGGATCGCCGTCCTGAGGCGGGCCTGGACCATGCGGGGAGCGTCTCCTCAATGACACGAAAACACGTCGGGGCATCCCCGGCGGCTCGGACCCCGGAGCATAGGCATTCATAGCTCCGGCGGCCGGGACGTGGCAAGGGGGATTGCCCGGGCGATCCGATGTTTTGCACGATTTCAGGCGTCATGCCGCCGCGACGGGATTTTTTCTTCCCGTCGAACCGGCGGCGAACAGGGCGGGGCAGGCGTTTTCTTACCTGCCGACGGTCGACTGGCTGGCCCGGGCTTTTTGGCCGGCCTGGCGCAGGATCTCGGCCAGGGCGTCGATGTCGGTCGGCTTGTCGAGGACGGCGAAGGCGCCCAGGCTCAGGCAGGTCTGGCGTTCTCCGGGGCCCAGCGCCCCCGAGAGCACCACCACTTCCAGGTCGGGCCGGGCGGCCTTGGCCCGGCGCAGGGCTTCGACGCCGTTTAGGCCCGGCAGCCGCAGGTCCAGCACCAGCACGTCCGGGGCTTCCCCGGCCACGGCGGCCAGGGCCGTCTCGCCGTCGAACACGGCATGGACCCCGACCTGACGCAGGCTCAGGCGGTCGGACAGGGTCTGGGCGAAATCCCGCTCGTCGTCCACCAGCAGCACCCGGGACGGCATGTCGAAATCCGCCCGGCGGTAGATGTCGGACTGGTAGAATCCCTTGCCCACCTTGACCAGAACGTCGGCCACGCCGGGCACGGCGGCGGCGATGGCCCGCAGTTCGCGCTCCAGGCTCGTCAGCAGCAGCACCTTGCGCTCAATGGTCAGGCTGGCCAGCCCGTCATGGGCGGACACGCGCACGTCGTGGCCCTTGGCGGCCAGGGCGGTCTGGACCTTGGCGGCCAGGAGGAAATCGGCCGCGGCGGCCTGGGAGGCCGCGCTCGGCTGCACGGCGGCGTCGCCCAGATGGCCGACGAGGCAGGCTACGGCGGCCTGTGGGGTGAGCTTGTCCATGGGCAGGATCATATCGAAAAGGGTCGGGTCCCAGGGATCGGACGTCCCCGTGGCCCGGGCGGCGAAGGCGGCCCGGTCGGCGTCGGCCTCGACCAGGAGCTTGCGCACGGTCTGGGCGTCGTGGCCGGCCTCGACGGCCAGATGGCGTCTGGCCGGAGCGTCGGCGATAAGGCAGGCTCGCAGGATATGGCCGATGGCGCGCGGCGGCAGCAGGGCGCAGCCGCCGACCAGGAGCAGCGAATCGCTTGCGGCCAGCCGCTCGGCCAGGACCAGCCGCAGCCAGGCCAGGGCATGGTTGGTTTCGTGGAGGAAGCGGTCGAAGACCGAGACCCGGGCGGCAAAGGCTCGGGCCACGGCGGCCGTGCCCAGGTTCGAGCGCTCGCCGGCCTCGCGGATGCAGGCTTCATCCGTGACGACGGTCAGGTTCGCGGCCGTCGCCAGGGCCTCGGCCACGGCCTTTTCCTGGCAGAACGCGCCGTGAAACAGGGAGACAACAGACATGGACGACTCCTTGGCGGCCGCCCGGCGGTCGGGGGCCAAAGGGAAACAGCGCCCGCTTCAGGGGCGTTTTCGGGGCGACCGGCGTCGCCGGGGGCTGATTCCTTCACCCGGCGGCCCGTGTTGTCAAGGTCGGGCGGATACGCCGGACGAACCGGCCGTGCCCGGCGGCGGCGCGTCGGTTGTGCGCGGCTCTCGTCGGTTCGCGTTGACGGTTGCGTGCCATTTGTCTACCATCGCCGTATGGATGCCGCTCCATCCCTGCGGCGCTTTGGCCGCAACACCGCAGGAGGCCCCGTCCCATGAAGCTCACCACGCGCAGCCGCTACGGCACACGCATGATCCTCGACATGGCCCTGCACGGGCAAAACGGCCCGGTGCGCATCAAGGACATCGCCGCCCGCCAGGGCGTTTCCGTGAAATATCTGGAAAAGCTCGTACGCGACCTCAAGGAGGCCGGCTTCGTGCGCAGTCGTCGCGGGCCGCGCGGCGGCCACGAACTGGACAAGCCCCTGGCCGCCATTTCCGTGGGCGACATCGTGCGGGCCCTGGAAGGCGACCTGTCGCTGGTGGAATGCAGCGACGCGACCGGCCCCTGTCCCCGCCAGGCCGACTGCCTGACGCGCGGCGTGTGGATGGAGGCGGCCCGGGCCATGCACGAAAAGCTCGATTCCATCACCCTGGCCGACTTGGTGGCCGGAGCCTCGGGCTGCGCCCTGGGCGCAAGCGCGGAGACGGCCGCCATATAACGCTTGAACGCCGCCGCCATTGTGGCCTACTATCGGGAAGTGTCCCAAAGACGCAACCCGTGAGGCAATACGAGGCATGAACGGCAGAAACGGCGACGGCGCAGGCGTGCTGCTGGCGACATCCGGAACCCGGGTTCCGGACGGGCTGGCCGAGGAGCTTGCGGCCCTGGGCCATGCCGTCGGTTCCCTGGAGGCCCCCCCGGCCCGGCCTGTGGCCGGCGTGCTGGCGGCGGCCCCGGGCGGGCTGGAAGCGGCCGAAGGCATCCTGCGCGACTGGCGGTTGCGCGGGCTGGCTGCGGTATGCCTGGCCGACGGCGGCGATGCGGCTTTCTTGTCCGCCCTGGCCGCCTTGAGGCCCGCCGCCCTGCTGCCCCTGCCCGTATCCCCCCCGGTCCTGGCCGTGGCCCTGGACGCGGCCGCCAGCCAGTGCGGCGAGGACGTTGGCGAACGCCTGGCCGTGCTCAAAAGCCTCATGGACGCCGCCGTCAATCCCATCTACGTCCAGGACACGGCCGGCCACTACATCGGCGTCAACCGCGCCTTTGCCGCCTTTCTCGGCGTCACCATCG
>JAEZEM010000235.1 GCA_023417745.1 Pseudomonadota bacterium | reverse complement strand
GGCGTCAACACGCCATCTTCCGGGATTCAAGACCATGCGCGACAAAGCACGGCGACCGCATCTCGGCCGCCGTGCTTGTCCTTTTCCCTCCGCGAAGGCTCTGTCGGGGAATCTCCCCCTGCCCCGTCGGGTTACGCTTCTGTCATCCTACTGCGCGTCCCCAGCCGATTTTCCGGCGTCCTTGGACACGTCCTTGGCCTCGCCCCGGGACACCAGCCGTTGGATGCCGCAATAGAGCGCCGGCACGAAGTAAACGCCCAGGATGGTGGCCGCGATCATGCCGCCGAAGACGGCGGTGCCCAAGGCATGGCGGCTGGCCGCGCCGGCCCCCTTGGCCACGAGCATGGGCACGACGCCGAGGATAAAGGCGAACGAGGTCATGAGGATGGGCCGAAAACGCAGGATGGAGGCCGTGACGGCGGCCTCGGCCGGACTGTCGCCGGCTTCGTGGCGCGCCTTGGCGAATTCGACGATGAGGATGGCGTTTTTGGCGGCCAAGCCAATGAGCATGACCAGGCCGATCTGGGCGTAGACGTTGTTTTCCAGGCCGCGCAGCATTTGCGCGCCCATGGCCCCGAGCACGGCCATGGGCACGGCCAGGATGACGGCAAAGGGCACGGCCCAGGATTCGTACTGGGCGGCCAGCACCAGGAAAACCATGAGCAGGGCCAGGCCGAAGATGAAGACGGACTGGCCGCCGGAGGAAGCTTCCTGGTAGGCGATGCCGGTCCAGGCGTAGCCGAAGCCCTGGGGCAGCTTGTCGCGGGCCAGTTCCGCCATGGATTTGAGCGACTGGCCGGAGGAGAAGCCTTCGGGGGTGCCGCCGGAGAGTTCCACGGTGCGGAAGAGGTTGAAGCGGCGGATGTATTCCGGCCCCCGGATGTCCTTGGTCGCGCCCAGGGTGCTCAGAGGCACCATTTCGCCCACCGAGGAGCGCACGTAGAAGCGTTCGATGTCGGCGGGGCTGGTGCGGAAGCGCGGCTCGGCCTGGAGCATGACCCGGTAGGTGCGGCCGAACTTGTTGAAGTCGTTGACGTAGAGGCCGCCCAGGTAAGTCTGGAGCGCCTCGAACACGGTCTTGGGCGGAATGCCCAGGGTTTGCACCTTGTCGCGGTCGAGGTTGTAGAAGAGCTGGGGCACGTCCACGCTGAAGTCGGTGAAAAGGCCGGTGACGGCCGGCATGGTCCGGGCCTCGGCCAGGAAGTCGTAGGCCGTGGCGGCCAGTTCGGCCACCGGGCCGCCGGTGCGGTCTTGCAGTTCGAATTGGAAGCCGCCGGTGGTGCCCAGGCCCGGGATGGGCGAGGGATTAAAAGCCATGACGATGGCTTCCTGGACCCCGGCGAACTGTTTGCGGGTGCGGTCCATGACCGCGTCCAGGGAGAGCTGCGGCGTGGCGCGGTCTTCCCAGGGCTTGAGGATGACAAAAAGGACCGAACTGTAGGAGCTGTAAGTGCTGGTCAGCAGGTTGTAGCCGCCAAGGGCCAGCACGTCGGCCACGGCCGGGTCGGCGGACAGCGCCCCTTCGAGCTGCTTGACCACGGCGTCGTTGCGCTCCAGCGACGCGCCCTCGGGCAGCATGGCGTTGACGATGAAATAGCCCTGGTCCTCGTCGGGCACGAAACCGGTGGGCAGGGTGACGAGCAGATGCCAGGCCCCCGCGCCCACGGCGACGAGGCAGACGATGGTGAGAAGCATACGCCGGATGGCCACCCGCACCCCGGCGGCATAACCGCGCGTGCAGGCGTCGAAGACCCGGTTAAATCCTCTGAAGAACGCGGCCAGCAGGCCCTTGCCCTCGCCGGCCGGGCGCAGGATCAGCGCGCACAGGGCCGGAGAAAGCGTCAGGGCGCAGATGGCCGACAGGGCCACGGACACGGCCAGGGTCAGGGCGAACTGCTGGTAGAGCCGGCCGGTGACGCCGCCCATGAAGGCCACGGGCACGAACACGGAGATGAGCACCAGCGAGATGGCGATGACCGGGCCGGCCACTTCGGCCATGGCCGCCTTGGTGGCTTGTTTGGGCGGCATTTTTTCGTGGTCGATCTTGTGCTGCACGGCCTCGACCACGACGATGGCGTCGTCGACGACGATGCCGATGGCCAGCACCAGGCCAAACAGGGTCAGGGTGTTGATGGAGAAGCCGAAGACCTGCATGAAGGCGAAGGCCCCGACCAGGGAGACGGGCACGGTAAGCATGGGAATGAGCGTGGCCCGACCGTTTTGCAGGAACACGTAGACCACGATGAGCACGAGGAGCACGGCCTCGAACAGGGTTTTTATCACCTCGTGGATGGAGGCGGTGACGAACTTGGTGGTGTCGTAGGGGATGGTGTAGGTGACGCCGGGCGGAAAATAGCCGGCCTGTTCGGCCATGATGGCCCGGATTTTGGCCACCACGTCCAGGGCGTTGGCCCCGGGCAGCTGGTAGATCTGGATGGTGCAGGTGGGGCTGCCGTTAAGGCGCGTAAAGGCGCTGTAGCTCTGGCTGCCCAGCTCCACCCGGCCCACGTCGCGCACGCGCACCATCTCGGCCCCCTTGCCGGTGCGCACGATGATGTCGGCGAACTCCTCGGGGTCGGCCAGCCGGCCCTTGACCTGAACGGACAGCTGGAATTCCTGGCCCGGAGGGGCGGGCGGCAGGCCGATCTGGCCGGCCGGGGCCTGGACGTTCTGTTCGCGGATGGCCTGGGCCACGTCGGAGGAGGTCAGGCCCAGGCGGGCGAGCTTGTCCGGGTCGAGCCACACGCGCATGCCGTAGTCGCGCTCGCCGAAAACGGCCACGTTGCCGACGCCGGGCACGCGAGCCAGGGCGTCGGTGATGTTGATCTTGGCGTAGTTGTTGAGAAAAAGCGTGTCCCGGCTGCCGTCTGGGGAGCTTAGGTTGATCACGAGCAGCATGTCCGGGGACTGTTTTTTGACCGAGATGCCCCGGCTGACGACCTCGGCGGGCAGGCGGGAGTTGGCCAGGGCCACCCGGTTTTGGACGTCCACGGTGGCCAGGTCGAGGTCGCGGGAGATGTCGAAGGTGACGTTTAAGACCATGCGTCCGTCGTTGGAGCTGACGGAGT
>JAEZEM010000178.1 GCA_023417745.1 Pseudomonadota bacterium | reverse complement strand
CGGCTGCTGAGGGCGAATAAGCGGCACATGGTCTACTCCGAATAATCGAATTCTCATTAAGGGGGGTTTTTTCATAGTGACAAAATGGGCTATCGTAAAGTGAAAAATAAAATTCGGTGGTTAGGAGGCATAATAATCAGCAAATACGGGCGGTAGCGCCATGGTGGCGACGGCCTTTTCGGAAGGCTTTTCGCCGGTTTTGGCAACTCGGCCTTGCAGGGTTCGGCTGGGCATTCGGAAAAAGGGCGTTTGGACGTCGTTTCGTCGGCGGTTTTTCCCAGGGAGCCGGCGAACAATGTTCGTTTGGCCGAAGCGCGGCTGTGGAAAATGTCTTACGGCCCCGGTTTTACCGGGCTGGACAACGGCCTTGTTCGAGGGAAGGGCGGCGAAGAATATTCGGGTCACTGGAGCGAGGAGGAGCGTGACGGCGCAGCATCGACGCCCCGGGCGCGGGCCGTGGCCGCGTCCGGGGCGTCAGATGGGGCGTCGAGCCTGTCGCGCCCCTTAAACAATACGAGCGTATTGTTTAAAAAACCAATATCTTGAGCCTATTGCTACGAAGCGCCAGAGGCGCTTTCCGGGGACGCGGCACGAGAGGTTTGCAGCTCAGGGCCACAAAGCCGGGCGGTTTACTGCGTCGGCGTGTCCAGGATCTCGGCCGCCGGGAAGGGCTTGGTCAGCAGCCCGAACCGGGCCGACACGTCGATGACGCCGGTAAGCGCCTGGGGATCAAGGCTCTGGGGGAAGCGCGGCAGCACGATCTTGGCGGCCAGCTCCGGGGCCAGCTTGGTGCGCCGGCTTAAGATCTGCCGGGCCTTGTCCGGGTTGGCGGCGATAAAAGCCGCCGCCTTGGCCACGGCCCGGGCAAAGGCCGCCGACTGGGCCGGATGGTCCTTGATCCAGGCCTTTTTGGCGAACCAGCCGCCGATGAGATAGGGGCTGCCGAAGGCGGCATGGGGCGAGGGGTCGAGGACCTTGGCCGCGCCGCGCGACACGGCGTCGGTGACGAAAGGCTCCAGGGTCAGGGCCGCCTGGACCGAGCCCTTGCCCATGGCTCCGGCCATGTCCGGGAAGGGGACCTCCACCAGCCGGATGGAATCCGGGGCAATGCCGGCCTTCTGGGCCAGGGCGCGCATGGCCGCTTCGTTGATGTTGCCCAGGGTGTTTATGGCCACGGTCTTGCCGGCCAGCCCGGCCACGGACGTGATGGGGGAGTCCGCCGGCACGAGCAGGGCATGGACGTCGTTGGTCCCGGCCACGCCCTCGGCCCCGGGGGCCAGGAAGGCGAAATCGAAGCCCTTGGCGTGGGCCAGGATGATGGACACGGTGTTGGACCAGCCGATGGCCAGTTCGCCGCCTTCCACGGCCGGGGCGATGACCGCGCCGCCCTTCATGGCCGCGCCGGCCACGGCCAGCCCTTCGGCCGCGAAATAGCCTTCTTCCTCGGCGACATAGTATTGCAGGCAATCGCCGACCGGGATGTAGCCGACCTTCAGCGGCGTCGGATCGGCGGCCAGGGCCGGGGCGGCGAGGATAAGTGAAAGGACGAAGGCGGCAAGGGCGGCGATGGGCATGGCGTTCTCCTGGGGTTGCTCAGCGCCCCATACCATTTTTCCAGCCCTCGTGCCAGCGCAGCAGCCGCGACAGCCCCTGCTCCACGGCCAGATTGCCGCCCAAACCCAAAATGCCTAGCCAGGCCACGCCGGCGTACATCTCCGGGATGGCGAAGGTGCGCTGCATCCGCAGGATGTAGTGGCCGATGCCGCTGGACGCGCCCACCATCTCGGACAGCACGGCCACGATAAGCGCCATGGGCACGGCCGTGCGGAAGCCGGCCGCCAGACTCGGCCCGGCCGCCGGCAGGATGACGCCGAATAACAGCTGCGACCGGCGCAGGCCATACGCCGCCGCCGTCAGCCGAAACCCCGGCTCCACATGGCGCGCGCCGTCCACCGCGCCGACCAGGATCGGGAAAAAGCAGGCAAAGATGATCACCGAAAGCTTCATGCCCGTGCCGATGCCCAAAAGCAGCATGGCCGCCGGAATGACCGCCGGCGGCGGCACGGGACGCACCAGCTCCACGGCCGGCGTCAGCAGCGCCGACAACCGGCGCGACGTGCCCATGGCCAGCCCCAGCGGTCCGGCCAGGGCCAGGGCGGCCAAAAGCCCGGCGACAGCCCGGGCAAACGTCTCCCCGGCCTGGGCCGGCAGCGTCCCCGAAACCGTCAGCTCCCAAAACACGACGGCAATGGTCGAGACCGGCGGAAAATAGAGCTTCGAGACCAGCCCGGCCCAGGAGACGCACTCCCAGACCCCAGCCAGGGCGCACAGCACGACAATGCCCGACAACCGCTTCATGGCCGCCCCGTCCCCGGCAGCCAGGCAAGCGCCCGCCGCCGCAAGGCCAAAAACAGGGCATTAAGCGCCGCGCCAAGCGCCCCCACGGCCACGATGCCGGCGTACATCCGCTCCGGTTGGCCGGCCATGGAGGCTTCCAGGATAAACGACCCCAGGCCGTTTGGCGCGGCCGCCATCTCCGTGGTCACGGCCACGGCCACGGCCACAGCCAAGCCCGTGCGCAAGCCGGCGAAAATCTGCGGCAGGGCGGCCGGGGCCAGGACAAAAAGGATGCTTTCACAGCGCCCCAGGCCATAGGCCCGGGCCGTGTCCCGCAGCTCCGGCCCGGCCGCGCCGGCCCCGGACCGGGCCGCCACATAGGCCGGCCAACAGCAGGCAAAGGCGGCCACGGCCACGCACAGCCCAAACCCCAGCCCAAGAAACAAAATCCCGATAGGAATGAGCGCCACCGACGGCATGGGGCGCAAAAACTCCGCCGTGGTCCCCACCGCCCGGCCAAAACCTGGAAACACGCCGCAGCCAAAGCCCAACACCACGCCCGCCAATCCGCCCAAGGCGAACCCGGCCAAAGCCCGGCCGGCCGTGCGGCCGATCTCGGCGAAAATCTCGCCGCTCAGCAACAGCTCCCACAACGCCGCCGCCACCCGCGAAGCCGGCGGCACAGCCCCGGCCGGCAACACCCCCGCCCGGGCCAACAGCTCCCAAACGAGGAGAAGAAACAAGACGAACAAGAGGCCGGAAAGTTGATAAGCAGGGCGCTGCCCTGCACCCGCCGGGGGGGATGATCCCCCCCGGACCCCCTCGATAGGGGGGGTAGGGTTAGGCGCGGCCATGGAACTGGACGCCACAACGCTTTGCGGTCTTGTTGGAGACTTGCGGGCGCAGCCGGCCCTTGCCCCCATTTCGGGGGTCCGGGGGGATGATCCCCCCGGCGAGGAGGGTTCGGGAGGGGCAGCGCCCCTCCTGAGCCTTTTTCTTATTCTTACTCATGTCGCAGCAACGCGTGGATGGCCTTGCGGGCGTCGAGGAAGTCGCGGCGTTCGCGGCTGGCGATCTGGTCGCGGGGCCGGGGCAGGTCGATGGGCAGCACGGCCGCGACCCGGGCCGGCGGCGGGGTCAGGGCCACCACCGCGTCGGAGAGGTAGACGGCCTCGTCGATGTCGTGGGTGACGAACAGCACGGTCTTGCCCTGGGCCAGGGCCACGCCGGCGAGAAGGTCTTCGAGTTCCTCCCGGGTCTGGGCGTCCACCGAGGCAAAGGGTTCGTCGAGGAGCAGTATCTCGGCCCCGTAGGCCAGCCCCCGGGCCAGGGCGGCCCGCTGCTGCATGCCGCCGGAAAGCTGCCAGGGATAGTGGCCGGCGAAATCGGCCAGCCCCACCGAGCGCAAGGCTTCCATGGCTTTTTCGGTTTTCTCGGCTTTCGTCCCGGCCGCGCGGCGCAAAACGAACCGGATGTTGCCGCAAATGGTGAACCACGGGAACAGCGAGGCGGCGGCGTTCTGGAAAATAAGGGCCATCTCCGGCGGCGGCGATACGATCTCCCGGCCGCCCAGGGTCACCCGGCCACCGCTCGGGCGCATAAGCCCGCACACGCACTGCAACAGCGTGGATTTGCCGCAGCCCGAAGGCCCGACCAGCGATACGAACGAACCCCTGGGCACGTCAAAGCTCACGCCGCCCAAGGCGCACATCCCCGGCGTCCCGTTTGCGCCGTA
Source organism: Pseudomonadota bacterium (assembly GCA_023417745.1). Classification (GTDB taxonomy): domain Bacteria; phylum Desulfobacterota; class Desulfovibrionia; order Desulfovibrionales; family Desulfovibrionaceae; genus Solidesulfovibrio. The sequence continues at coordinate 381 of JAEZEM010000178.1, read as the reverse complement.
AATTTTGGTCAACGCTTCAATACGCAGCATCATTTTCGTATGTTATGCTAGAATACGTGCAAGAGGGAAGAGGGGGAATGCCTCCGGCGGCCGGGAGGGGGTTACCCCCTCCCGGACCCTCCCAGTTAGGGGGCGCGTTTTTCGCCAGGAGGAACCTGGCAAAAACGCGCCCCTAAACAGGAAGGCTTCGCGAAGAGACGACAAGCCACGTCCACGGCGAAGCCGCCCCCCTTTTCTTCATTCGGGGGGTCCGGGGGCCTCAGGCCCCCGGCCCCCGGAGGCATCATACTCTTTTCCTCTAATCCCACTCCACTGGTAATCGTACGATCTTCCCCGCCATATTGCTGAACACCAAGTAGCCGTTGTCGCGGCCGAAGGTGT
>JAEZEM010000068.1 GCA_023417745.1 Pseudomonadota bacterium | reverse complement strand
CCCTTCCGGCGCGGGGTCGCGTCCTGCCTGGCTTGGCGGTTTCCGGCAGGCCGCGGCCCTTTTTTGCGCCCTTTGGCCAGCAACGCTCCGGCTTCGCCATTTCCGTCTGCCCACCGAAACAAAAAAGCCTCCCCCTTTACCCCTTTCAGGGGGTCCGGGGGGCTTAGCCCCCCGGCCGCCGGGGGCCTCTTCTCTCTCTTTAAAAAACGCTCATCCGTGTTTCTTTTAAGTATTTTTCTTCCAGCACCTTGCAGATGCGTCGGATGATGTTGCGGCGGATTTCCAGGTCGATGGGCAGATTGGGGTCTTGGTGGGCTTCGTTGATGCGCGCGCCCACGATGAATTCGATGGAGTCGCTGTCGAGCAGGATGTTGTAGAGTTGCACGGCCGGGTTTTTTTCGCGCGGGGCTTCGTCCTGTTCCAGGAGCCGGGCCACCCGGGTGAGGGTGAGGATGCCTTCGGTGACGAGGTCCACGCCGTCCATTTCGGCGGCCGGCGGGATATCGCTGACCGCCCCGACCTTCAAGCTGTCGCGGATGGCGCGGCCCAGCTCCCGGGCCACGATGTTGGCCGTGGTGCCGCCGCAGATGATCTTGCGGCCGGGAAATTCGGCCAGCATCGTGGCGAACTCCTTGTCGCGGTGGGCGGCGTAGGGGGGGCCGGTCAGCACGATGGAGCGGCGCGGGCGGCGGAAGTAGATGACGGCGGCGGTCATGTCGTCGTAGGCCCGCTGAAAGGGTTCCTGGCGCAGGGCCTGGGACAGGATTTTCTGGGACAGGCTGCGGGCCGAGATGGACGGGTCCTTGGCCACGACCTCCTCGACGAACTCCCGGCAGCCCTTGATGCGCCAGCCCAGGCGCATGCGTTCCGAGCCAAGGCCGGCCTGGGTGATGCCGTCGGAGGTGAAGATGAGCCGGTCGCCGGGCTGCATGTTCAGGTCGTAGACCCGGATGAGGCGGTCATTGTAGCGCGGCGAGGAGACCTCCTCGAAGTCGAGCGGCTGGGCCTTGCCGGCGCGCAGGAGAATGACCGGCGGATTGTCCATCTCCACCACCCGGGTGGCCCCGTCGGGGTGGATGTCCACCACGGTGAAGGTGGCGTAGCTGATCTTGCGCACCTGGCACACGGGCAGGGCGTCCATGATGACTTCGGCGGCGCGCACCACGTCGGCGTCGGTGGCCGTGTATTTGAGCGCCATGGTGGCGGTCATGAGCGACAGGATGCTGGCCTTGACGCCGTGCCCCAGGCCGTCGGAGAGCACGGCGATGACTCGCCCCTCGTCCTGGACGCGCAGGGTCTTGAAGGCGTCGCCGCAGATGTCCTCGCCGTAGCGGTTGCGCTGGGCGGCGTCCACCTCGATAAAGACTTCCTCGGTCACGGCCGCCGCCCCCGCATGTCCTTGTCGCTGATGGGCTTGGCCCCGCTGGAGAAGCCTTCGGCCAGGGAGCGCAGCAGGATTTCCGTGTCGGCCATGTTCTCGCCCAGGCGGCAGGCGATTTCCTGCACGGTTTCGAGGTTTTTGCGGATGATCTCCCGGGCGCGGTTGGCGATCTCGTCGCGGCGCAGCTCCGAGCCGGTGACGTCAAAGACGATGCCGCCGATGACGTTGCGCGGTTCGATGGTGAAGATGGTGACGCTGAAAACCCGGTCGTCGAAGCGCAGGGAGTCGCGGTGGATGTCGGTCTCGGTGTCCAGCGACCGGCGGAACAGGCTGATAAACGGCACGATCTTGTCCAGGGCCGCCCCTTCCATGCCGGGGCTGGCCTCGTAGGCCATGACCGTCTCCTCGCCGAAGAGCCGGGCGAAGTGCTCGTTGCACTCGATGATCTGGAGCTTGTTGTTGGCGATGACCACGCCGGCCGGGATGCAGCGCAGCAGGGCGTTGGCCTTTCGCGTGGCCCGCTTGCGCAGGAAATGCACGCACATCGACGGTTCGGCCAGGCCTTCGAGCATGGCCCGGGCCAGCCCCCGGCAGGACTCGTGGCCGCAGCCGCCGCAGTTGACTTCGTCCTCGGGTCCGAACTTGCCGATAAGGCGCAACACCCGGGTGTACTGGTCCTCGCTGTAGACGGGCAGGTCCACCGGAGAGGGATTCTTGCGCTCGGCGATGGACACGGCCGGTTGGCGTACGGGCAGATCGTCGCCGGGCTGGGCGGCCCGGGCGAACACGTCGAGCTGGTCGAGGAGCCGGGGGCGGTGGCTGGAGACGCAGGGGCCGCGCACGCAGCCGCCGACGCAAGCCAGCATTTCGATGAAAACCGGCCGGGGCAGCACATGGTTGTGGATGCCCTGCAAAGCTGATTCGATGGTGGGGATGCCCGAAAGGGTGGTGAAGCAGACCTTGTCGTTGCCGGCATAGGCCTTGATGGTGTCGGACATGCCGCCTTCAACGGGATACAGCGCCCCCTCCCTTGCCGGGTGGGGCATGAAGAGATCGGCCGGGCCGGGGATGAGATCCTCGGGGCGGATGTTCTCCTCGCGCAGCATGGCCTTGAGGTCGGTAAAGGTCATGGCTGCGTCGAGCAGGGCCGGATGGTTGTCGGCTTCGGATTTCTTGGCCACGCAAGGACCGAAGAACACCACGCCGATGTCCTGGCCGTAGTTTTTCCGCAGCATCCGACAGTGGGACAACAGCGGCGAGAGCAGCGGGGTGAGGTTGGGCACGAGCTCGGGCATGTAGCCCCGGATGAAGTCCACGGCGGCCGGGCAGGCGGTGGACAACAGGAGCCTGGGGCCGCCCTGGGCCAGGATGCCGGCCACGGCAGCCGAGACTTCCTGGGCGCCCAGGGCCGTTTCCGAGACGCCGGAAAACCCGAGCTTGCGCAGGGCGGCGATCATGGCCTCGGGGGAGACGTCGGGAAACTCCGTCACCCAGGACGGGGCCAGAGAAACGTAGGCCAGCTTGTCCGAGCGCAGCAGCTTGTAGACGCCAAAAAGGTCGCTGCGCACCTGCTTGGCCTGGGACGGGCAGGCGGCCACGCACTGGCCGCAGGCGATGCACAGCTCGGGCACCACGGTGGCTCGGCCGTTTTCCACCTGGATGGCCTTGACCGGGCATTGGCGCAGGCAGCGGTAGCAGTCCTGGCACTCGGCTTCGATGGTATAAATCGGATAGTGGGAAAGCATGCCGTCTCCGTCGTAGGGGCCTGGGGTTGCGTTCTGGGTACGCCCGGACGGGCGGGATCGCAAGGCGGCGGGTGGCGTCGGCGCGGGCGGGATCAGCCGGCCAGATGGCGGCTTAGGAGTTCGAGGAGGCGTTCGCCGTTGATGTCGCCGTAGAGCTGGCCGTCGATGCGGATATTGGGGCCGCAGCGGCATTGGTCCTCGCAGCGCGAACCGGTGAGCACCACGGACTCGGTCAGTCCGTGGTCGGCCAGATACTGCTCGATCATGAGCAGATGCTTGCGGTTGCCCCTGGCAAAGCACGAGCTGCCCATGCAGATGACGATTTCATGTTTCATGGGCGCGGGCCTCGTTCGTCACTTTTTTCACAAATTACCCGCAAAGAATGCGCTTATCAAGCATTATTCCCGTACGATGTTGCGAAATCGCCACGTCGCGAGTCGTTCTTGCCGCTCCCGCACATATGGTCACGATTCCCCGTTCTGCAAGGCCCCCTTTCCCATTTGGAGGGTCCGGGGGCCTCAGGCCCCCGGCCGCCGGAGGCCTCTTCAATAAACTAGATCACCGCCAAGGCTTCGACTTCCACCACGAAGGCGGCGTCCACGAGTTTGGACACCTCGACGATGGTGGTGGCCGGGCGGATGTCGCCGAAGACTTCGCCGTGGGCCTTGGCCACGGCGTCGAAGTCGCCCATGTCGGCCATAAAAAGGCGCGTGCGCACGACGTTGGTCAGGTCGGCTCCGGCCTGGGCCAGGGCGTCGCGGATGATGTCCAGGGCCCGCTTGGTCTGGGCGTAAGCGCCTTCGGGGATGGTCCCGTCGGCATTGGCCCCGACGGTGCCGGACACGTAGACGGTGTTGCCGGCGATCACGGCCCGGGAGTAGCCGAGCAGGGGTTCCCATTTGGAGCCGGAGGAAATGTTGCGGCGAGGGGTCATGGGCGATCTCCTTTGGGGAGCGCTCCTGGTGCGGAGCGCTTCCCGAAAGGAATAGCCGGTCGGGCGGACGGACGCAACCGTGGCCCGGAAAGGGAGGTGGGTGGCCTACTGCGCCGGCGCGCCGAGTTCGGCCAGGGAGCGGGCGAGGCTGGAGAGCCCCGAGGATCGGGCGAGGATAAGGGGTTTGAGACAGCCTTTGCAGGCTTGCTTGACCAGCGAGCAGGCCTCGTGGCTGACGCAGTCCACGGGGCAGACCACGGCGTCGGCGCAGCCGAGCAGTTCCCAGAGTCGGTGGGAGGACTGTTCCCGGCCGCCGTCGTGATGAATGAGTTCGCAGCCGAATTTCTCGGCCAGGACTTTGTAGTGGGAGACCAGGGACGACCGGCCGCCGACGTAGAGCACGCGCTTGCCGGCCAGGCCCCCGCCGACGAGGTGAAGGCTTGAGCCGGCTGCGGGGTCCCGGCGGCAGCCGCCCGCCGGGCAGGGGCAGTCCCCGGCGCAGGCATGGGGCTGGTCGTGGTGGTCGCCAAGGCCGGCCGGATCGTCGATATGGTGCTCGGCGTGGGCGGCATGGGCGGCGGCGGCTTCGCCCAGGGCGGCAAAGAGCGAGGCTTCCAGGGCGGCCACTTCGCTGTCGCGGTCGGCCAGTTCCAGGCGGGTTTTGGCCAGATCGGCGTGCAGCCGCTCCAGAAGCAGGGCTTGGCGTCCGGCTTCGGCCTCGGTGGTTTGCAGGCGCTCGGCCAGTTCCACGAGCTGATCGCGCAGGATGTCGCGGTCGCGGCGCACGGCGGCCACGGCGGAATTTTCGATGGCCTCGCGCAGGGAGATGCGTTCGCGTTCGGCGGCTTGCCGTTTGGCCCGCTCGGCGGCGAGTTCTTCCATGGCCTGGCGGCAGCGGGTTTTCCAGACGGCCACGGCCTGGCGCAGCACGGCCTTGCTGTCCTCCAAGGCGGCGGCGGTTTCCGTGAGCTTGTCCTCCAGGCGGGAGAGCTTGGCCAGATCGGCCCGGTTGGCCGCGCCCACCCGGTGGGAGAGCATGTGGACCTCGCCGTAGACGTCGCGCAGCAGTTCGTTTGTGGCGGTGGGATGGGACATCAGCGCCCAGAACGGGCCGGGCACGTCGCCGGCGTCGGCCCGTTCGCGCCACAGCCGGCGCAGTTCGGGTTCGTCCTCGGTCTTAAAAAACATCCGCAGTTCCTTGCGGTATTTCTTGTCCAGGTATTTCTGGAGATATTTCGAGGCCGGGCTGGCCGTGATCTTGGCCTGGCCGACCAGGAAGACGTGGGCTTCGTAGTCCGAGGCGGCCTCGGGCACGGCGTCGCCGAATTTGCGGCAGATGCGGCGCAGTTCGGCGATGGTCAGGCAGGTGCCCACGATGGGGCAGGCGAATTCGGCATTGTCGTTTAAGGTCTTGCGTTGCATGTGGGGTGCTCCTGGGCCGTCCGCGTGGCCGTTGCACCCCTTTTAGGCGAAATTGAAAATCATTGTCAATTAAGCAGGCAAAAAAATATTGGCCTCGGGCCGGGCTGGGAATTGGTCGGATAGCGGGAAAGGGGATGTCAACGACGGCAATGCACGCAACGAGGCAGTAAAAGCGTCTCGCCTCGGCAGGCCTCACACCCCCCCCTTGAAAATTTCTTTTATTGCAGGGGTCCGGGGGGATCATCCCCCCGGCCGCCGGAGGCCTCTTCCCTCTTGCCCTAAGCCCCAAACAACACCTTGGCCCAGACCGCGCCGCTGCGGCGGCGGGCCAGGCGGGTGAGCGCCAGGGAGCCGCCGAAGGACACGACCATGGCCGCCGCGCCCAGGGGCAGGCGATAGGCCGGGGCCACCGGGGCCGGGACGGCGGCGTAGAAGAGCAGCACGAGGACGTAGTGGGCGAGGTAGATGCCGAGCGTGTCGCGGCCGGCGTCGGCCAGGAGGGTGAACAGCCGGCCGGCGCAGGCTTCGGCCGCCCGGCAGCCGCCGAGCAGGGCCAGGCAGCCGGCGAGTTGGAAGGCCAGGCCGGAGAGCAGGAAGTATTGGCGGTAGTTGGCCCCCAGCGACCGGGCCTGGGCGTCCACGGCGGCCCAGTAGGCGATGAAGGCGCACACGGCCAGGGCGGCGAGAAGCGGCCACCGTCGGGTGATGCTTTCGAGGGCGGAGGGGGTTCGGGCCAGCCAGCCGCCCAGGCCAAAAAAGCCCAGCCAGACCGGGCCGAGCTTGATGGCGACGAGTTCGAAGGCGTGGCTGGTCGGCGGCGACAGGTGCAGGGCCAGGGTGGAGGCGAGGTAAAAGCCCAGGGTCGCGGCCGCGCCGGTCATGATCCAGGCTTTCTCCCTGGTGCGGGAGGCAAAGGGCGCGGTCAGGGCGGCCAGCGCCAGGATCTGGAGCAGGGCGAACAGATAATAGAGCTGGGCCGGGCCGGTGGCCAGATCGACTAGGGCGGCACGGGAAGAAAGCGGCATGCCGTAGGCCAGACGCAGGACGATGAGGGTCAGGGCGTTCCAGGCTAAAAAGGGCGGCAGGATTTTTTTGATCTGGCGCAGGGGCCGGGCGGCCTGATCGCCGCCGGCCGGGGCGAACAGGGCCAGCAAGTAGCCCGAGATGCAAAAAAACGTGGGCACGGCGAAGGTCACCAGGCAGGAGGTGAAAAGCGGCGTGGCCGAAAAGTCGCCTTCCCGGAAAAAGACCGTGTTGCTGGCGTGGGACCAGACCACCACGGTCATGGCCAGGGTGCGGGCGGCTTCCAGGAAGCGCAGATCGCGGCCGTGCGCCACGGTCAGGATGCGCCGCCGGGCTTGCCGGCCCGGGAGTCGTAAATGATCATATAGACTTGATCGATCTGGACGTAGAGATCGGGCAGGTTCCAGATGGTCTGAATCATGGTGGTCATGGTCGGCGGCCCGAAGCTCTCGGTGGCTTTTTGGACGAGCCCCGGCACGGCCAGGAGATCATGGGACATGACGACCAGGGAGAACCGGCCGCTGGCCTTGTCGCAACCGTAAAAGACACGGGCCAGGGGCACGCCCTCGAAATTGGGCTTGGCGTCGCGGTCGTAGTAGAGGGTGAAGCGGCTTTTGGCCGTGATTTCCGGGTCATGGACCAGGCCGAACATCTGGTATTTGGGGTCCCAGATCGGCCGGGCCTTTTCCTCGGCAAAGGAGGGGCCGGAGAAAAGCTTCTGGCAGGACTCGCCAAAGGCGTACTTGCCGAAGACGTGGCGGCTCGAGGCGGCCGTGGCCGGCAGGGCCGGGGACAGCATCACAAGACACAGGCTGACAAGCAAGGCTCTAAGCATGGCACATCCTCCCCGTAGCCGGACGTTGCCGGCCTTTCCGGGTCAAGCGGGATGTAGGCCTATGGCCGGCGCTTGTAAAGGGCGGCCGGGGCGGCGGCGGCGCGCAGGGCCGGCAGGGCCTGCGCCAGGGGCCGGCCGAGGTGAAAGGGCAGGGTCTCGGGGGCGACGCCCAGGCGGGCCGGCAACAGCTCGCGCAAGGCGGCGTCGAAGCGCAGGGCCGTCCGGGCGACCTCCCGGGCGGCTTCGTCGCCGGCGGCGGCGGCCCGGCATACGGCGGCCAGACGCGTGAGGTCCGTCTCGGCCTCGTGGTGGGCGCACAGTTCGGCCAGGGGGCCGGGGGCGAGGATGTCGGCCCGGGTCAGGCGGTCCTGGTCATAGAGGGCGGCCAGGGCCTCGGGCGCGTCGCAAAAAAGGGTCCGACACTCCAGGGGCGAGGCGTCATGGATGGCGCAGGCCGGCGGGTCGCGGTAGAACAGGCAGGCCCGGCCGCCCGGGGTCGGGCGCAGTTTCACCAACTCCGTGGGCGAAGGGCCGACCCGGCCGGCGACGTTGTCCGTGACGCCTTCGCCCCGGCGCAAGGTCACGAGGTCGGCCAGGGCCAGACGGCCGGCGCGCAGCAGGGGCAGGTCGGCGGCGTGCAGGGCCGGACCGCCCAAACGGCAGCAGCGACCGCAGCGGCGGCAGGCGGCGGAGGCATCGGGAAGCGTGGCGTCCATGGCCGGGAAATGGGACAAAAACAGTGCTTTTGCAAGCCCCTGGCAGAGACGGCGGAAGGAAATAGGCTTTGCAAGGAAAAAGCTCTCGTGATAGGGGAAATGTTCCGGGGCACCCGGCGTAAGCTCGGTTTGCCGTTGACACGGCGCGTGTTCTCATTTTAAATCGAGCGCGATTGTTCAAAACTTCACGTTTTATGTTGCAATCCCCATTGAATAACACCCCACACGTCGACGAGCAGGGTCGGTCGGTGGGGAGGGCGCAAGGCGAGGCCCGTCCCGCTGGAGCGCGTGTTAGCTGGTTAAGGCGGTAACTCTTCAAACCCCACTGGAGGAAGCAAATGGCGAAACACCAAACCCCCTTGTTGGACCAGCTCGAAACTGGGCCCTGGCCCAGCTTCGTGTCCGACATCAAGCAGGAGGCCGCTCACCGGGCCGCCAACCCCGACGGCGTGGACTATCAGGTCCCCGTTGACTGCCCTGACGATCTGCTCGGCGTTCTGGAACTCTCCTTCAAGGACAAAGAGACCCACTGGAAGCACGGCGGCATCGTCGGCGTGTTCGGTTACGGCGGCGGCGTCATCGGCCGCTACTGCGACCAGCCCGAAATGTTCCCGGGCGTTGCCCACTTCCACACCGTGCGCCTTGCCC
>JAEZEM010000507.1 GCA_023417745.1 Pseudomonadota bacterium | reverse complement strand
GCGCAGGGGCTTGGAAGCGTCCGGCACGGCGGCAGGCACGGCCCCGTCAACGGCAGGCGCGGCCTCGGGGCTGGCCGGAACGGCTGCGCTCCCGGGCTCGGCTCCGGCCGGCGGCGTCCCGGCGTCCGGCGCTCCAGACGTACCCGGCGTGCCCGGCGTCGCCGACGCCCCGGGCGCGCCCCCGGACACCGTGCCACGCATGGACTGGGAGCCGGTCTCGCCGGTCAAAAGCGGCACGTCGGCCACGATGATGTCCACCCGCCGGTTCTCCTGGCGGCCTTCCGGCGTGGCGTTGCTGGCCACGGGCTGGTAAAAGGCCCGGCCCATGGCCGTGAAGCGTTCCGGAGCCAACCCGACGGCCTCGGACAGGTGGCGGATCACCGAGCTGGCCCGGGAGGCCGACAGTTCCCAGTTGGAGGCGTAGAGCGAAGAATGGATGGGCACGTTGTCGGTATGCCCGACCACGTAGATGCTCTTGTCCTTGACCTTGGCCAGCACCGCCCCCACCCGGGTCAGGATATCCCGGCCCCGGGGGCTGATTTCGGCGCTGCCCGAGGGAAAAAGAATCTTGTCCACGAAGTTGATTTCGAGTTTTTCCCGGAATTGGCGCACCCTTATCTGCCGGCTGTCCACCTCGCCGCGCAGGTCGGCCCCCAGGGCGTCGTAGGCGGTTTGCAGCTCCTCGGTCTTGCGCTCCAGGTCCTGGGCGCGTTTTTCGGCCTTTTTCTCCTCTTCCTTGGACTGGAAGAGCTGGCGCGTCAGATTTTCCAGGGCCTGGGGCACGCCCTTGCGGTGGTAGAGGGAATTGGCCAGATAGGCGGTCAGCCCCACCGGCATGAGCACCAGGATCACCATGAATATTTTGAGCAGACGTCCACGCATGATTTTCTCCCGAACACGCCGCGCCGGATGCGGCCAGGCGCGGGGCAGGACTGCACCGACCGGGAATCCAGCCGATTTTCCCGAGCCTTACCCGCATTCGCCCCAAAAGGCCACCGCGGCCCGATTGCGCGGCCCAAGCGGGAAAAAGGGCTATGATCCGGCCCGACGACGCCCTGTTGTTCTTCGGCGCGCCTGCCCCAACGGCGACATGCCCCGGGCCGGTCCCCGCCCTCGACGGACGCGGGACGATCTGCTAGCCTGACGGCATTTCCTTGCAAGGAGTGAGGCATGGACATTGAGGCCGTTTGCGGCAAATCCGTTCCGTTTTTCAAGATGCAGGGCTGCGGCAATGATTTCGTGTGCGTGGACAACCGCGTGCTCGGCGTCGATCCGGCGGTCATGCCCGACCTGGTCCTTCCGGTGTGCCGCAAGGCCTTTGGCGTCGGGGCCGACGGCATGATCTTTTTCGACCACGCCCCGGAAGGTTCCGGCCTGGCCTACATCTGGCACTTTTTCAACGCCGACGGCTCCCGGGCCGAGATGTGCGGCAACGGCTCGCGCTGCGCCGCCCGGCTGGCCTGGATGCTCGGCATCGCCCCGGCCCGCCACGTTTTCGGCACTGACGCCGGCCCCATCGAAGCCGAGGTCGATCCCGACTCCAACCAGGTGACGGTGCAGCTCACCCCGCCCAAAGACCTGCGTATGGGCATCGACATCGAGGTCGAGGGCCGGCCCTTCCACCTGCATTTCGTCAACACCGGCGTGCCCCATGCCGTGGCCGTCATGGATCATCTGGAACTGGTCGACGTCTGGAAGCTTGGTCGGGCCATCCGCCAGCACCAGTTCTTCGCCCCGGCCGGAACCAACGTCAATTTCATCAGTTCCGAGGAAAAGGGCACGCTGTCGCTGCGCACCTACGAGCGCGGCGTGGAGGATGAGACCTACGCCTGCGGCACCGGCGCGGTCGCCTCGGCCATCGTGGCCCGGGAACTCGGCATGACCGGCGAGGAGACCGACATCACCACCACCGGCGGCGAGGTGCTGGGCGTCATCCTGCGCGACGGCAAGACCTATCTGCGCGGTGCGGCCGAACTGGTTTTCAAGGGCGAATTCTACCCGGAAAGCCTCGGCATCGACACGCAGTAACCCTGTCCCGCGCCCAAGGGGGAAACGCCATGCGCTACACCGGCATCAACCACCTGGCCATGGCCACGGCCGACATGGACGCCACCATCCGTTTCTGGCGCGACCTGCTCGGCCTGCGTCTGGTGGCCGGCCTTGGGCGTCCGGGCTACCGGCATTATTTCCTGGAAATCTCCCCCACGGACATGCTCGCCTTCTTCGAATGGCCCGGTGTTGCGCCCATTGAGGCCAAGGACCACGGCGTGCCGGTCAAGGGGCCTTTCGCCTTTGACCACCTGTCCATCGGCGTGCGCGACCGCAACGATCTCTGGGACGTGAAAGACCGCCTGGAAGCGGCCGGCTTCTGGGTGTCCGAGGTCATTGACCACGGCTTTATCTTCTCGGTCTATTCCTTTGATCCCAACAACATCGCCATTGAGTTCAGCTGTCCGGTGCCCGGGGTGGACATCAGCTCCCATCCCCTCATGGCCGACCGCCATCCTTCGGCCACGGCCCAGGAAGGAGCCGAGCCCCAGCCCGGCCACTGGCCGGCCCCGACCCCGACGCCCCCGGTCGAACGGCGCATCTACCCCGGCGAAGGCCGGGAGCTGGTGCTGGTCGAGGACGAATAGCTCCGGCCGGCCGCCGGACCCTTCCGGCGCGGCCGCAAGCTCGCCACGAGAAAGGCCCGCCTCCCCAAGGGAAGCGGGCCTTTTGATTCCGGTTCGTGACGTGGTCGCCGACGATCCTAGTCTGGCCGAGGTTCCGGGCGTCAAGCCCGACAGCCCGTGGGCCGTCTGGCCCGGGACCGTTCCAGGGCGGCGCAGGGCGGTGCCGGCCGACTATCGCCCCCGGCGCTTCTCGATGGAACGGCGGGTGAGCACGGCGAAAAAGCCGCCGATGAGTCCCAGGGCCAAACCCCGGCGCATGTCCATGAAAAACAGTCCGCCCAGGACGCCCACGGCTCCGCCGATGAGCAGCCCGCGCTTGACCTCGCCCCAGAACTGTTTGCGCTGTTCCTCGGTCATCATGCCCGTTTTCCCTCCGGTTCCAGAACTTCCAGGCCGCCCATGTAGGGCACGAGAGCCTTGGGCAGCACCACCGAGCCGTCGGCCTGGACGCAATTTTCCAGGATGGCGGCCATGGTCCGGCCCACGGCCAGCCCCGAGCCGTTTAGGGTATGCACATAGGCCGTCTTCTTGCCGCCCTCGGGCTTGAAGCGGATGGCGGCGCGCCGGGCCTGGAAGTCCTCGAAATTGGAGCACGAGGA
>JAEZEM010000364.1 GCA_023417745.1 Pseudomonadota bacterium | reverse complement strand
TGAGCTCCTCGGAGATGCCCAGTCCCTCGAACTTGTAGTATTCGCTCCAGAAGTCGCTCCAGGGTTCGTCGGAGCTGAACATGACGCGGTCGTCGCCGACGCCGTGCTTTTCGATCTCGTCGAAGAGATAGCGGTTGCAAAAGCCCACGGCCCAGGATGTGTCGGTATAGACCTTATAGCCTTCCTTCACGAACTTGATGAATTCCGGGATGAACTTGATGTGGCCGGACACGCCGCCGCCGCAGTGGACGACATGCACCTTGACGCGCTTGCCGTAGGCCTTGACGAACTTGATGCAGTTGCTGACGTCGGAGCCGCCGCCGGGGCTGGTGTGCAGATGGAAGACATGGTCGTGGCTCTCGCACACGTCGATGATGCCTTCCCACATCTTCTTGGTGTCTTCGTCCCACTCCTCGGGGTTCCAGGTGCCGCCCAGCAGACAGGTGGCCTTGAGCACCTTGATGCCCGGCTCGCCGGCCAGTTTCATGGCCGCGTCGTTGGCTGCCTGCATCTTGACCGAGGGGGAGAACCACACGCCGCCCAGAATCCGCTTGTCCTGGTGGGCGCAGGCGTCCAGCACCACGGCATTGAGGCCGAAAGGCTGAGAGGGATCGGGGATGCCGTAGTTGGACATGACAATGGCCCGGTCAACGCCCAGCTGATCCATGATCTTGATCTTGGCCGCGCGGTCGTTGTCGCAGTAGACAGTGGGATTAACCGGCTCGGGCAGGCCGTAATACTTGAATCCTTCCATGAAGCCGATGTGGTTGTGCACATCGAAGACTTTGCGTCGGACTTTCTCTCCAGGCAGCATACGTTCCATGAAGCGCTCCTTGCGGTTGGCGGTTGGCCGTGGCGGTTAGACGGTCCAGGTGGACAGAATGAGCGCGCCAGAGCGCTGGTGCATGAGGATGCAGTCCAGGATGTCCAGGGGATGGATGCCCTGGACGCCGGGCAGCAGATCGGTTTCGCGCATGCCGTAGAGCGCGGCCATGGCGAAACGGCAGGCCACGACCTTGCCGCCCTCGTTCATGATGGTGGTGAGCTGCTTGTTGTAGGCCATGTTGCCGGCAAAGCCCTCGTCGCCGACCTTGGGAAAGCCGCGCGCGGCCGAGGCCATGAGCACGCCCGGTCCGTAAAGCAGGAAGGTGAGATCGTAGCCCTTGCGCACCAGCCGGGTGGCCGTCAGCATGTTGATCAGGCCGACCGAGCCTTCAAAAGGCACGGTGTGCATGCAGATGAGCGCTTTTTCGCCCGGGTTGGCCTTGATGTCTTCATAGACCTTGGGACCGTGATTGACGATTTCGTCACCGATGGCCGGGGCGGGGATGGAAACCATGGTCATGAGGAACTCCTTGCTAAAGGGTTGGAGTGCTGTGGCTTTTTTGTAGACAGCAAGGGGTGTGCCGGGGTTTTCGCGTGGATCGACGAGGCTGGTTGAGCGTGTTTACGGGCTTTCCCGGCCATCCGGGACTGGCGCGGCAGTTGGCGGCAACAAGATTTCGTGCCTTTCGCGGCGAGGCTTCCTTGAAAACAGCGAAGCCTCGTTTTTTTCTTTCCGGGAAGGGTGTCCGAGCCGGACACTTTTCCGCGTGGACTGCACGACGAATCGTTATTTTCCGTTCCCTCCGGCCCTGGAGCGGCTTCGCCGGGTTGTCGCTGCGACCCGGCATCATGTTTGCTTTGTCTGTCCCCAACCATGGGTATCCCGAGCCACGCGCAGGAGCTTGCGACAGCATGGCCAAAAGCGAGCAGCCTGGGCGCTGACGAGGGGTTGCATCGGGAATTGGCGGAAAGCGGGAGAAAACGCGGATGAACGACAACGGCGAATGGACGCGGCGGCAAGCTCTGGGACGTTTGGGCGGGGCTTGGGGACACGGGGCAAGGCTGTGCGCCCTGACCGGGATGGGCGGCTACCTGCCCCCGGACGGGCGCGACAACGCCGAACTGGCCCGGACTTACGGGGTGACGGAAGACTGGATTTACAGCCGTACCGGCATCCGTCGACGGCGTATCCTGCCGGCCGGGCAAGACACCTCGGACATGGCCGTGGCTGCGGCCCGGGCCGCCCTGGCCGACAGCGGCACGGACCCGGCCGAACTCACCCATCTGCTGGTGGCTAGCTGCGCCCCGGACGGGCTTGTGCCCAACACCGCCTGCACCGTGGAGCGCAAGCTTGGTCTGTCCGGCCTTGTGGCCATGGACTTCAACGTGGCCTGCTCGGGCTTTCTCTACGGCCTCTACCTGGCCTCGGCCATCGTGCGCCTGGAGCCCGGGGCCGTGGTGCTGCTGGTCGCCGCCGAGGCCATGAGCCGGCTGTGCGCGCCGGGGGATCGGGGCGTCAACGTCATCTTCGGCGACGGGGCCGGGGCGGCGGTGGTCACGGCCCGGCGCGGGGCGCTTGTCGTGGAGGACATCCTGGTTTCTTCGGACGGGAAAAACGCCGGCATCCTCACCGCCAACGGCGGCGGCAGCCGGGCTGCCTACGCCTCGCCGGACAGCCGGGTGGGGGAGGGGTATTTCCTGCGCATGGAGGGCCGCGAAGTGTTTCGGCTGGCCGTCTCGCGCATGGCCGAGGCGTCGCTGGCCCTGCTCGGCCGCAACGGGCTCTCGCCCGACGACGTGGAGCTTTTCGTGCCCCATCAGGCCAACGGCCGCATCATCGAGGCCGTTGGCGAGCGCCTGGGCATCCCGGCCGGGCGCACGGCGGCCTATATCGAGGACGTCGGCAACACCTCGGCCGCTTCCATCCCCTTGGCCCTGGAGCAGGCCCGGGCCCAGGGGCGGCTGCGGCCCGGCGGGCGGGTGCTTCTGGTCAGCTTCGGCGCGGGCTTCACCTGGGGCGCGGCGCTTATGCGCGTGGACGCGGCGGCATCGTGACGCGCTCTTTGAACAGCAAGGAGAAGGACATGAGTCAGGAAGCGGACAGCCCGATCACCGGCCGGGGCCGCGAGCCCGAAAGGGCAATGGACGGGGAAGAGGCGATCATGGCCGCCATGGTCGCGGGTCTTTGCGGCGCGCCGGCGGCCACGGAAACGGCCCTGGCCGCCCGGCTGGCCAGGCTGGAAGAGCATTTCGCCCGTCTGTGCACGGTGGTCGGCCGGTTGGAGCAGGAACTGGCCGGGTTGCGGGGCCAGACCGCCGGCCATGGCCGCTGATTCGGCTTTACCCGGCCGGCTGGCGGTGCGTGTCGATCCGCGACGCTGTCTTGGCTGCGGTCAGTGCCTGCCGAGCTGCCCGAGAGGCCTTCTGGCTGTGCGCGGCGGGTTGGCCGTCCTGACCGACGCCGACCGCTGCGACGGTCGGGGGCGCTGCCTGGGCCATTGCAGCGCCGATGCGCTGCGCCTTGCCCCCTGTTTTTGGCCAACCGATGGCGCTTGAGGCCTTGGCCGTCGGCCGACCCGGGCTTGTTGGGGCCGGCCAAGAGGCGTAGAGAGTCCTGCCCGGACATTGTTTTTTGAGGAGATTTGCGTGACGCAACGGTTTTTTCATTGCGCCAAATGCCTGGGGCAGCTTGGCTTGCTGTGGGGCATTTCCCTGGCCGGTCGGTATTTGGCCGAGGCCCTGGCTCTTCCCGTGCCGGGCAACGTGCTTGGGGTGTTGCTGCTTTTCGGTTTGTTGTGCCTGGGCGTGGTCAAGCTTGAGCAAGTAGCGCAGACGGCTGATTTTCTCCTGCGCCATCTGGTCTTTTTTTTCATCCCCATCGCCGTGGGGCTCATGGACTGGGGCGCGACCTTCGCCCAGTACGGCCTGATGCTGCTCGTGGCCGTGGTGATCAGCTCCGTGCTGCCGTTTTTCGCGGTCAGCTATCTTACCTTGCTGCTCCAGCGGAGGCGGTGATGAACGGACTTGCCCTTGGCGTCGTGTTTGTCGTGCTGACGGTCGCGGTCTATCTGGCCTGCCGCCGGCTGGCCTTTTGGGTGAACCATCCCCTGCTCAACGTCGTGGCGGTCAGCGCCGGGGTCATCATCGCCGTGCTTGTGGCCTGCGACCAGCCCTACGCCGCCTATGCCCCGGCCCGGGAGGTCATGACCACGCTGCTTGGTCCGGCCACGGTGGCCTTGGCCGTGCCGCTCTACCGCCATCGCCGGCTGCTGCGCAGCCATGGCCTGGCCATCATGGCCAGCGTGGGCGCGGGAGCGCTGCTGGCCATGATTTCGGCCGGGCTGACGGCCAGCCTGGGCGGCCTGCCCCGGGAGGTGGTGGTGTCCATTTTGCCCAAGGGCGTCTCCATTCCTTTTGCCGTGGAAATAAGCCGCATATACGGTGGGATACCGGCGCTGAGCGCCGCCTTTGTCGTGGCCACGGGCACCCTGGGCTCGCTTTTCGGAGCCTGGCTGCTTAACCGTTCCGGCATCGACCATCCCGTGGCCCGGGGGCTGGCCCTGGGCACGGTGTCCCACGCCCAGGGCACGGCCACGGCTCTGCTCGAAGGCGAGGAGCAGGGGGCCATGGCCGGTCTGGCCATGATCCTGGCCGGGGTTTTCACCGCCGGCTTCGCGCCGCTGGTGGTGCGGCTGCTCGGTCTGCTCTAGTGCGGCGGCTCCCCTCTACAAGTCCGGGTCATCCTCGGCCTGGGGGCGGGGCAGGTAGATGCCAAGCTTTTTGAGCCGCGAAATCAGCGTGGTGGGATTGATGCCCAGGAGCTTGGCCGCGCCCCGGGGACCGTAGATGCGCCAGTTGGTCTGGTGCAAGGCCGCCTGCATGTTGGCCTTTTCCAGTTCCCGCATTTCCTTTTCCGTCAGGATGCGCTCGGGCACGACGACCTCGGGCCGGGCCGGCGCAGCCTCCCGCAGCGCGGCCGGCCCATGGTCCAGTTCCCGCAGCACCTGATCGGGCTGGCCGGTGATGACCATGCGCTCCACGAAATTCTGCAGCTCGCGGATGTTGCCTGGCCAGTCGTAGGCGGCCATGTGCCGCCGCTGGGCCTCGGAAAGGCGCACCAGGGGGCGGTTCATCTTCTTGCAGCTCAGCTTGACGAAGTGGTCGGTGAGCAGCGGGACGTCCATCTTGCGGCCCTTAAGGCTCGGCACCACCACCGGGAACACCTGCAGCCGGTAGTACAGGTCCTCACGGAAGCGGCCGGCCTGGATCTCGGCATGGAGATTGCGATTGGTGGCCGAGACGATGCGCACGTCGACCTTGCGGACAACCTCCTCGCCGACCCGCTGGTATCCCGGTCCGGCACAAGTCGAGAAGCGCCAGGCCGACTTCGGCCGGAGAGGCGAGCAGGGCCGGCGCAACCAGCCCCGCCCAGCACACGGCCTGCCAGACGCCTGCCACGGCCAGGGCGGAGACCAGCGGCGACAGCCTCATCGGGCCGCGTCCTCCCGGGTGGACAGGTCAATGAAGCCCCGGGTGAATGCCGCGGCGTCCTCGACCTTGATGACGCCTTGGGCAATGAGGAAGCGGACGTATTCCTCTTCACCGGCCAGGCTCGGCGTATCGACGTAGGCGACGTGGCCCAGGGCCCGGCGCACCACATCTTCGCTCAT
Source organism: Pseudomonadota bacterium (assembly GCA_023417745.1). Classification (GTDB taxonomy): domain Bacteria; phylum Desulfobacterota; class Desulfovibrionia; order Desulfovibrionales; family Desulfovibrionaceae; genus Solidesulfovibrio. The sequence goes on along the minus strand of JAEZEM010000364.1, from coordinate 4,186 downwards.
GCCAGTATACTTCACGGCCACGGCGACAGCCTCCTCAGGATGCTCGACGATGTATCTGGTAGCCTGGCCATGGGCGCGGACAAGGCCCCTGGCGACGGCCGGCCGCTTGTCGATGAGCGTATCAGCGGCGGCGAGCACGCAGCACGGATGGCCGGCCCAGATGACGGTTGAGTCAGCAATCGTCGTGCCAGTTCCTTGAAGAACGGCCCGCGACGGATAGGGCTCCCAGGCGATGAAGCCGTCGATTTGGCCGGACTGGAGGGCCGGCAGCATTTCCGGCGGACTCACCACCACGATCTCCACGCTGTCGGCGGCCAGACCCAGTTTGGGCAGGGCCTTTTGCAGCAAGAGTTCCTGCACGCCGCCGTGGCCCGGGATGGCCAGGGTCGGGCGCGTAACCTTGCCTTCGGCCAGGGCCTTGGAGCCGACCAGGGCCGAACCTTCGGTGTTGGCCTGGGCCAGGACCTTGATCCGGGCCGTGCCGCGCACGGCGGCGATGGTGGCCGGAGCTTCGCCCACATAAGCGGCGTCGAGCTCGCCCGCGCCGAAAGCGGTCATGAGCTCCGGCCCGGAGCGGAAGATGCCGGCCACCTCCACGGCCAGGCCTTCCTGGGCGAAAAAGCCTTTGTCCAGGGCGATCCACAAGGCCAGGTGGTGCAGGTCGTTTTGCAGGTAGGCCAGCCGAACCGGCTGGCTGCTTGGGGCCGGCGGACCGGCCGGGGCCGGGGCGGCGGCCAGGACGAGACAGACGGCCAGGGCCGCCGCCGTCAGGCGACAGGCAAGGGCGAGGCTGGGACGCATCATGGGGGTACTCCTTTACGATGGGGGCAACAGCAGATGAACGGTTCCCGGGCGATTCCAGGAACGCTCCAAGCGTGGCGAGCCCAGACCGCGATTGGCGGCGTCCAGGCGCGCCGAGGCTTCGTGGGGACGATAGCCGGCGGCTTGCCAGGCGCTGGCCAGGGCGGTCTGGTCCGGGCAAGCGCTGGTGGCCAGGAGATAGACCGCCGCCTGGTGGCGGCGGCAGGCGGTGAACAGGGCGGCCAGATCGTCCGGGACGAGATAATCCGGCACGTTGCTCAGATAGATGAAATCGTGGTTGACCGGCGCGGCGGCCAGGTAGGCCCCTATGCCCGAGCGCACGGCCGCCACGCGGTCAAGGATGGCCCTGGCCTGGCCAAAGGCCGCCGCATCGAAAAAGAAATCAAGGCCGAAAAGGTGCTGCATGGCGGCCAGGATTTGATCCAGGTCGTAAAACCGCCCCCGCCCGGACTCGTGGCGGCGCAGCTCGGGATAGACGGACCGGGCGAACCAGGCCCGCAGCTCGCCGGTGTCCCGGCTGCATTCCACGGCGCGCAGCAACAGCCGGAAGTATTCGAACTGGAAGGCGGCCACATCCACGTAGACGGCGCTTTCCAGGCCCGGCAAGGTGCGGACCCCTTCCAGAAGCGCCATGCCCGAGCCGCCGACAAAGACCGGGCGTCTGGGGCGGCGGCGCAACCGCCGCAAGGCGGCGCGCACCACGGCGGCATCCTCGTTTGGCAGATAGAAACGGCTGCCGCAGCCCCAATCGGGTTCCTGGCGCGTCATGGCGCGCCTCCGACAAAGGGCGTCGTTTCCAGATCCCACAACAGCGCCCGCTCCTCGCCCCGATCCAGCCAGACCTGCCGTTCCCGGCAGACCTCGCCCACGGGTACCGCCCGCACGCCGCCGGCCGTGAAAAGGCCTATGACGGCGTCGAGCTTGTCCGGGGCCACGGCCAGCAGAAAGCCGTAGGACATAAAGGCCAGCAGCCATTGGGCCAGCGGCGCGCCGGGCGGCGGGGTCAGGGCGTTAACGTCGAGGCGGCAGCCCACGCCGGAGGATTCGGCCAGCATCAGCGCCGTGCCGGCCAGGCCGGCCATGCTGACGTCCTTGCCGGCCCGGGCCAGTCCGGCCTCGGCGCAGGCAGGCAGGAGTTCGAGATGGGCTATGAGGGTGGCGTCGTCCTCGGGCAGGGTGGCGTTCCAAAAGCCCAAGTCGCCAAGCCAGACGCCGTTTGGGCGCATGGCCAGCACCAGCCGGTCTCCCGGGCGGGCGTCGAAGCTCGTAAGGCAGGCCTTGGCTCGTCCGAGGATGGCCAGGCAGGCCGAGTGGTCCAGGGCCGTGCGCAGCAGATGGCCGCCGACGACGGGCACCCGGTAGCGGGCGGCGGCGTCGCGCATGCCCCGGCAGATCTCCCGGGCCGTGGCCTCGTCAGGGGTTCCGACCACGTCCACCATGGCCAGGGGCCGGCCGCCCATGGCGTAGATGTCGTTGACGTTGGCCAGCACGGCGCAGCGTCCGGCCAGATAGGGGTTGCGGCGCACCAGGGCGTCCACGATGCCCTCGGCGGCAAGCAGCAGGTAGCCGTCGCCGTCGGGGATGGCGGCGGCGTCGTCGCCGTTGCGGATGCCCGCCGCCTGTTCCTGGCCGGCGAACAGCTCGACCATGGGCCGGATGCGGCACTTGTTGCGAAAGACTTCCGCGCCCCGCAGGGCGTCGGCCAGGGCGGCCAGGGTCAGGCTTCGATCCATGCGCGTTCTCCCAGGCAGATTTCCATGACCAACAAAAGGCCCATCAGGGTGTCCAGGCCGCTGGAGTGGCCGATGCCGGCCAGGGCCGCCACGGCGGCTTCGGCCCGGTCGGCGTTGCCGGCATGGACCGCCTCCAGCCAGTCGCTGATCGGCGCGGCCACCTGGCCCTGGGCGGCGCAGCGCAGCAGGAAACCCGAGAAGGGCGTGGTGCGGACCGCGCAGTCGCGGGCCAGGGTCGTCAGCGTCGCCTGGCTCAAGACCAGCCGGCCCAGGCTCAAGCCGTGAAAGCGCGACGCTGTCAACACGCCGGCCAGAAAATCGTCTCCGGACGGCGTCAGGCCGATGCCCAGGCCGGCCATGGCACGGGCGGCCTGCCCGAGGTCATCCAGGCGGCGCTGGCGCAAGGCTTCGGCAATCCGGAGGCAAAGCCTGCCGCCCGGGTCGGCGAAAGCCCCGGGCAGTCGACAGGCGACGTCCGAGGGAGCAGGCCTCGGACGCTGGAGGAGCAGGGTATGCAAGCCCCCCTTGTCGGGCAGGGCGGCGGCGGTCTGGCGGCTGGCGGCCAGGGCCTGGCGGATCGCCCGAAATTCGGCCGGCCGGGGATATTCCAGGACCGGCCGGAAGCGGGCCAGGTCGGCCAGGGCGACGAGCCGGCGGTCGTCCGCGAAAACGCCGTCCCCCGTGACGGTGACCGCCTGTCCCGAGACGAAGCCGCCCGGATAGCCGTCCCAGAGGATGGAGTAGGGATGGGGCGGCAAATCCAAGCTGCCCAACGTCAGGAAGCCGTTGTCCAGCGCCACATGGGCGCTTCGTTGAAACACGGCCCGCACCCGGCCCCGAAGGCTTGCGCCCGGGGCCGGGACCACCTGCTCGCCCGCGATGCCGATGGCCATCGCTAGGCCTCCAGGGAGGCCAGCAGCAGTTCCTCCAGGCCGCAAAGACCGATGGACGCGCCGGTCTCCTTGATGGCCTGGGCGAAGCTGGCCTGGCAAAACGGACACATGGTGGCCAAGGTGTCGGCGCCGGTGGCCACGGCTTCCTCCAGGCGTTCCCGGGCGATGGCCGCCGCCATTTGCGGGTAGTTGGCCTTGACCCCGCCGCCGGCCCCGCAGCACCGCGACGCTTCGCGGCTGCGCGGCATTTCCGCCAGGGTCAGGCCCGGGATGGCGGCCAGGATGGCGCGTGGCTCGTCGAAAAGCCCCTGGGAGCGGCCCACATGGCAGGGGTCATGGAAGGTGACCGTCTTGTTGACCGGCAGGCGCGGCTTCAAGCGGCCCTGGCGCAGCAAGTCCACATAGACTTCCGAGAAGTGGCGCACCGTGGCCGTGAAAGGCTTGCCGAGCTTGCGGGCGTAGGCCGGGTAGTCGTGCTTGAGGGTCTTGGAGCAGCCGCCGCAGGGGGTGACGATGGCCGTGGCCCCGGTGCGGGCGAACAGGTCGAGATTCTTGGCGATCAGCTCCGAGGCGATGTCGAGCTGGCCCGTGCGTAGCAAGGGGCTGGCGCAGCAGTGTTCGTCGCCGCCGGCATAGGCGTAGGGGATGCCAAGCCTCGTGAGGATGGTCACGCCGGTCTGGAGCATGGCCGGCATCCGGTAGGAGGCGGTGCAGCCGCCGAAGATGAGGATTTCGGCC
>JAEZEM010000397.1 GCA_023417745.1 Pseudomonadota bacterium | reverse complement strand
TTCGATGACGAGTTCCTGGGCCTTTTGACCGAGGAAGAGATGGTCAAGCTCCACGAGCAGGAAACCAAGTGGGCGGCCGCGTCCGATCCCTTCGCTCCGGCCCCGGGCGGTTCGGCCTGCGGCTCCTGCGGCGAACAGGCCGGCTCGCCCGCCTGTTCGAGCTGCTCCGGCGGCACCTCCTGGGTGCTGCCCGGCCCGGACGGCGCGGCCGGCGGCAAGGAAGACTGATATGGCCCACAGCCCTGAAGAGCTGGCCGAACTCAAGCGCGCCATCTACGAAAAGGTCAAACCCCGTCGCCGCAAGTTCATCGACAAGATCGGCTACGACAACTGGGACCCCTTCCAGGAACCCATGGACCCGCTGGACCTGCGCGAGGACGCCTCGCGCCGCACCAGTCAGCAGCTCGTGGCCGAATTCATGGCCACCATGCCCGGGGCCTCGCAGGAGTTCGCCAAAGGGGCCTGGGAGCTGTGCGTCGGGGTCATGTCCGGCTCCGAACGTCACCGGGGCATGTACAGCTTTTGCAAATGGTACAAGGAACTGCTGGTCCGCGAAGGCCTCGACGCCGAGCTTGGGCCAACCAAATAACGCCGAGAAGGATCATCCATGGATTACACCGCCCGCACTCCCGACGAATTCATCGACGAGCTCAAAAAGCGCCTGTCCCAGAACCCCGGCTGCGGCGTGTCCCACTACAACCTGGGCACGGCCTACGTGGCCAAGGGACGCCTGATCGAGGCCGAGGCGGAATTCCACCAGGCCGTGGAATGTTCGCCGAGCCTGGCCGAGGGCTATGTGCAGCTCGGCGGCCTGGCCATGAACAAGGGCGACCTCGACGGTTGCCTGGAATGGAACGAGAAGGCCTGCCGGGCCCGGCCGCTTTTCGCCGTGCCCTACGGCAACATCGGCTTTGTCCATCTCCAGCGCGGCGAGGTCGACAAGGCCGAGAAAGCCCTGCGCCGGGCGATCAAGATCGACGAGAAGTACGTCCAGGCCCTGGCCACCCTGGGCAGCGCCCTTTTTATGCAGGGCAAGCTGGAAGCGGCCGAGAACTTCAGCCAAAAGGCCCTGGCCATCGAACCCCAGTTCGGGCCGGCGATCAACAACCTGGCCCTGGTGGCCATGGAGCGCGGCGACTTCGCCAAGGCCCAGGAGCTGGTCGCCCAGGCCCGGGCCACCGGCTACGAGCCCCATCCCGACATGGTGCGCGAGATCGAAGCCGCCCTGAAGGCCTAGGGCCGCGCCCTTGAACAATACCGTGGCATTGTTCACGAACAGGCCATGGTTTTCGTGAGTTGACCGAAAAACGCCGCCCGCTTCCGGCGACGATTCGACACGGGTCATTTGCCGCCTCGCCGACGCGTCAGACGTCGGCGAGGCGTTTTCGGAGCGCCGCCATGCCCTCCCGCCGCCGCCTCATGACCGAGGTCCGCGCCGCCCTGGCGCTGCCCACCGCCGAGGCCGCCCTGGCCGCCCTGGCCCCCATCGCGCCGATCAACCGCCAGGGGCCGCTTTTCTCCCTGCTCTTAAGCCCCGAGGCCGTCATGGGCTGGCGAGCCGTGGTGGCCTTTGGCGCGTCCATGGCCGACATGGCCGCCTCTCGCCTGGAGGACGCCCGGGAGGTCTGGCGCAACCTCATGTGGCGGGTCAACGAAGAGTCGGGCAACATCGCCTGGGGCATCCCCCAGTGCATGGGCGAAACGCTGGCCCGCACGCCGACGCTGGCCGCCGACTACCACCGCATCCTTATTTCCTACGTCCAGGACATGGCGGGCGACTGCACCTTCATCGACCACGCGCCCTTGCGCCTGGGGGCTTGGTGGGCCATCGCCCGGCTGGCCGAAGCCGCGCCGCAGCTCGCCGCCCGGGCTTTGCCGGAGTTGACCGCCGCCCTGGACGACTGCTCTCCCGAGGCCCGAGGCCTGGCCGCCCTGGCCATCGAGCGCGTGAGGCCCGAGCCGGCCAAGAGCCTGCTGGCCGCCCTGACCCGGGCCGCCGCCGATCCGGCCGCCTTCACCCGCTTTGACGGCTGGCATCTCGTGCCCGACAGCGTGGCCGCCCGGGGTCAGGCCGCCCTGGCCGCCTGCCGGCGGTGCGGCTAGTGTTGCGTTCGGAAAATGCCATGACCCTGCTGGGTGCGATAATAATACGTAATCATTATTTTTATTCACAAAAAAACATAAATGTTTTTTTGCGAACACCACACTAGAGCGACGGCCCAAGGAAAAGACGATCCCATTCCCCAAGAAAACCACTTCGTTTTCTCGTATTGCCGGTCAAACTGCGGCGTTTTTCCAACCCCCGACCCGGGGCCGGGCCTTAAACCGCTGTGGCCGGCGAGTCCTTAACGCGCCGCTTTAAGGCCCGGCAGCAAGACCCGCACCGTGACCTGGCCGGGCTGGCCAAGGTCCAAAACCGCGTCGCCGCCGTGGGCCCGGGCAATGAGCCGGGCCGAATACGTGCCAAGGCCGGTCCCGAAGGTCTTGCCCCGGGTGACGTACTTCTCGAAAAACGTGTCCACGATGTCCGGCGGCACCTGACCCTGGTTGCCCACCGCGACCGTCCCGTCGGCCAGCCGGATGTCGACCGCGACCACCCCGCCCTCGGGCGAGGCCTCGGCCGCGTTCTTGAGCAGATTCTCAAACAGGTTGCCCAGCAGGTTGGCGTCTCCCCGGGCCGGAGCGCGGTCATCGGCCTTGGCCGGCCGCCCGTCCAGCGACACGGCGAAAGCCAGGCCCTTGGACATGAAAAGCGGCTCCAGATTGACCCTCGCGGCCCGGATGATCCCGAGCAGGTCGCAGTCGGCCTTGGCGACGTTGCAGGTTCCTTTCTCCATCCGGGCCAGATCGCCGGCCAGGCGGATGGTGGCCAACATGCGCCGGCCCGAGGTGGCGGCGTGGTGCAGCAGCTCGCGCTGCTGGGGAGTCAGGTTGGCCTCGGTTTCGAGCAACTCCGGAATGCCGATGATCCCGGACAGGGGCGTGACCAGATCGTGGCGGATGATCTGCTCCACGTCGTCGCGCATCCGCTCAAGCTCCTCCCGACGCTCGATCTCCCGGCGAAGGGCTATGTTGAGGCGCTTGACCTTGATCGCCCAGGCCCCGCCCAGGGCGGCCAAGGCCAGGACCGCGCCCAGCACCTTGGCCAAGGCTCCGTAGTCCGTCACGGTCTGGACGTTGATGGACACGTGCCGGTTCTCGATGGCCGCCCGCTCGGCCGTGGTGATGGCGTCGATGCCCTTGTTGAGGATGCCGACCAACGTCCGGTCCTCGCCGACAACGCCCAGGCCCAGGTTGTTGGAATAGTACGGGAGCTGGCCGGCGATTTTGAGATTGAACAGTCCGTGCTTCTTGATGGTGTAGGCGGCCACGATGAGCGAGCGCATGGTCATGTCCGCCTTGCGGTCGGACACCATGGCGATGGCCTCGTCCTCGCTGGCCGTGGTGAGGATCTTGAGGTTGGGGTAGTCCCGGCGGATCAGTTCCTCCATGGCCGTGCCCGAGGGAAAGACGATGGTCTCGCCGGCAAGCCGGCCCGGGTCGGCGATGAAGGCATGTTCCTCGCGGGTGATAAAAACGTTGACGTCGCTTAAAAGCGGCCGGGTGAACAGCAGCCATTGCTCGCGCTGGGGCGTCCGGTTGAGGAAGCTCAGAGCTCGGCAGCGGCCTTGATGGGCGGCTTCAAGGCTCTCGTCCCAGGAGGCGGTGGGCACGAGTGCAAAGCGCAGGCCGGTGCGTTCGGCCACCAGCCCCAGCAGATCGGCGGCGATGCCGACGTGGCGGCCGGCGGCGTCGATGGTCTCGAAGGGCGGCCAATCCGGGTCCACGCACAGGGTGACCAGGCCGCGCTCGGATACGTAGCGGGCTTCGGGCGGCGAAAGTTCCACGGCCGCGTCGGCGGACGCGGACGACGGGGCCAAGAGGTGCAGGAGCAGGCACAAGCCCCAGAGCATCCAGGCCCGGGCCACCCCCGCCGGACGACGGCCCGGCTGTGGCCCGGGCCTTCGCCCAGCCGCTGGATCAGGGCAAGGCCAGACGGCCCGTCCCGATTTTGGATGCTTCAAGGCCTCATCCTCCCCCGGCGGCGGCAATACGCCCGGCGGCCGGCGGCCAGCCGCGCCCGCGCCGCAATCCCAGGCCGCGCCGCCCGGACCGGCAAGCCGTCGCGTCCCGCCCGACAGCACCGGCCGGTGCAAAAGCTCGCTCGCCGCAACGGATTGATCAATCCTATCCAAGTCGCCGGAACATGAAAAGCGGCCGGATTCGGTCCACGCCGCGCCCGGCCACCGCCCCAAGTCGCGGCCGCGTCGCCAGGCTCGCGCCAGGCCAAGCCTACACGCCTCCCCGCCACGTTTGCCGCCTCGTGGCCCCGGCGACCGCCCAAGCAAAAAAATCATCAACGCTTTCGGCAGGAAACGTCTCTTCACGAAGCGTTGTCCGGCCTTTTTGTTTTTTCCTGCTTGACCACAAGATAAAATGGATTAGATTTGTCTCATATCGGTTGCAGACAACGACACGCGAAACCCGCGCCACGGAGGATACGCATGCAGACGCAGCACGACCTGTCCGGCCTTGTCATCGATTGGGACATGACCCCGGAAGACGCCGTGACCTTGTATCTCGAATGGGGAAACAACTCCTGGCATGCCCAGCATAAGCCCATAACCTCGAAGAACGATTTTTCCACGTATTTCGTGGTCAACACCTGGACCGGCGAACCCAAGCTGTCGCTGGTGCGGCGCAACTCCGAGGACTGCGTGGAACTGGCCTCGTTCGAGATCCCCGAGGATCTGGCCAAGGATTTCATGGCCGAGGTGGGATTTAACAAGGGCGTATACGCCCCCACCGGCGCCATCAAGCAGTGGCTGCAAAACAAGTATTTCAACTAAGGCTTACACACCCCCCAAACGTTTCTCCCCCATAACCCCCGCATCATCCCTCCAAGAACATGACGCGCTCCCGGGTGATAGGCCCCGGGGGCGCGTCCGTCTTTTGGGCGGCCCGCCCTTGCCGGCCGCCCGGCGACGTGCCACTATTTGCCCATGCTCCTGGCCCTGCTCGCCGACATCCACGGCAATCTCGAAGCCCTCTTCGCCGTCCTGGCCGACCTTGACGCCCACCGCCCCGGCATCACGGCCAGCCTGGGCGACAACATCGGCTACGGCCCCGATCCCGAGGCGGTGCTGGAGGCGCTGGCGCGGCGCGGCATCCCAAGCGTGCGCGGCAACCACGAGTGGGCGGCCGTGGACCCGGCCCGGCGGCGGGGGCTCAACGACCAGGCCCGGGAAGCGCTCACACGCACCTGCGAACTGCTTTCCCCGGCCGCCCTGGCCCGCATCGCCAACTATCCGGCCTCCATGACCGTGGCCGGCTGCCGGCTGGTCCACGGACTGCCGCCAAACGACACCACGAGCTATCTGTTCGAAGCCGGCGAAACGACCTTGCGCCGGGCCTTTTTGCGCACGCCCGAGCGCGTGTCCTTCGTCGGCCACACCCACATGCTGGAGGGCGCGAGCCTGCGCGGCCGCGAGGTGGACCGTTTCGAGCTGTCGGTGGGGGACAATCCGCTGGAGGCGAGCGCGCGCCATATCGTCAACGTGGGGTCGGTGGGGCAGCCGCGCGACGGCGACAACCGGGCCAAGTACGGGCTCTACGACACCGAGACGGACATGCTGGAAATTCGGGCCGTGGCCTACGACTTCGAGGCCACGGCCCGCAAGATCATTGAGCGGGGATTGCCGGAGCGCTACGCCCGGCGGCTGCGCTGAAGGCGCTAACGCGCCTGGTCGGCAAGCAGCGTGCGGACCAGGGGAAGGACGGCATCGCGCGTGAGCGGAGCCAGGGGCAGGTCGCCCGGGGCAAAGGGGTCCACCCAGACCGCCTCCTCGATCTCGGCCCGAGGCCGCACGGGCGCGTCGGCGGACACATGGTAGACCTCGGCCTCCACCAGACAACCGGATTCGTTGGCCGCCACGGCCGTGAACCGACCCATATGCCGCGAGGCCGCAAGGTCGAAAACCAGATCAAGCTCCTCGCGCAACTCTCGACGCAGCGCGGCCATCGGGGCCTCGCCGGCCTCGATCTTTCCTCCGGCCTGCATGAAAGCCGTGGTCCCGCGCTTGCGGACGAGCAGCGTACGTTTGGCGTCGTCCAGGATGACCGCCGCTGCGATGCGAATGACCGGGCAGTCCGGCGAGACGTTTTCCGTCGCGTTCTGCATGTGTTCGCTCCTGAGCGCCGGGCTACTCCACGCCCATCTTGGCGTAATAGCCCCGTCCGCCCCGCTCGATCATGACGAGGATGGTGCGGTTTAGGCGGTTGACGTAGACCGCCCGGGTGAAATCGGCCTGATTGCCGAGCTTTTCGCCGCCGATCTGCACCAGCACGTCGCCCGGGGCCAGGCCCAGCCGGGCCGCCGGCGACCCTGGGCGCACGCTGCCCACTGTCACCCCGCGCCCAAAGGACACGTTAAGGCCCCAGCGCGAGGCGGCCAGCCCCGTCGCCTCGCGCTCGCCAAAGGCGGCCGGCGCGACCGAAATCTTCTGCTCCTGCTCGCCCCGGCGTACGGTCAACGTCAGGGACTCGCCCACGGTGGAGGTGGCCAGCGCCCCCCGGTACTGCCCCTTGTCGTCGAGCTCCGCCCCGCCAACCGACAGGATCAGGTCTCCGGGTTTGATCCCGGCCTTGTCGGCCGGCGAGCCCTGGGCCACTTCGGTCACCAGCATCCCCTTGGGGCGGTTCAGGCCAAAATACCGGGCCGCCCGGGCATCCACGTCCTGGCCGGACAGCCCGAGCCAGGCCGGCGTCACCCGGCCGCCGTCGACGAGCTGGGCCACCACCCGCCGGGCCTTGTTGATGGGAATGGCGAACCCGATGCCCTCGGCCCCGGCCTGGATGGCCATGTCGATGCCGATGACCTCGCCGGCCAGGTTGACCAGCGGGCCGCCGCTGTTGCCGGGATTGATGGCCGCGTCGGTCTGGATGAGGTCGGCGTAGGCCCCGCCCTCGTGCTTGAGCGAGCGCCCCACGGCCGAGACCACGCCGGTGGTCACGGTGTGGGTGTAGCCAAAGGGATTGCCGATGGCGATGACTGTCTCGCCGATCATGATGTCGCTCGAATCGCCCATGGCCGCCTGGGGCAGGTTGCCGCCCCCGGCCAGGCGCAGCACGGCCACGTCGAAGTCGGCGTCCGCGCCGACCAGGCTGGCGTCGAGCTCGCGGCCGTCCTGGAGCCGGGCCTTGATGGTGGCCCCGCCGGCGATGACGTGGGCGTTGGTCAGCACCAGTCCGGCCTTGCCGTCGATGATCACACCCGAGCCCAGGCTCTCCTGGGTCTCCTGGCGCGGCACGCCGCCGGGGCCCATGAACTGGCGGAAGAATTCCTCGTCGAAAAAGGGACCCATGTTCGGCCGGCGCTGGACGGTCTTGGCGGCGGTGATGTTGACCACGGCCGGGGCCACGGCGGCCACGGCCGTGACCACCGGCGTGGTGCGGGCCGCCCGGTTGGAGGCGGCCCGGACGCTCACCGGCAGCGCGGCCAAAACCAGGAAACAGGCAGCAAGCAAAAGGGGAAAAGACTTCTCGCACGGGGCGATGCGACCCATGGCAAGCCTCCTTGGCGGAGCGGTTTGGCGGTCTGGCGTCAGCTGATGGGGATGCGGCGGCGCAGGCGTTCGGGGCCGAGCTTGGGCAGGCGCACGTCGAGCAGCCCGTCCTTCATCACGGCCGTCACGTCGGCCCGGGAGACGCCTTTGGGCAGTTCGAAAACCCGGGCAAAGGGGCCGTAGGAACGTTCCAGGGCGTGGTAGACCTCGCCCCGGCAGTCTTTCTCGAAGCGGCGCAGGCCCTGGATGACCAGTTCCCGGCCGCGCACCTCCACGGCCACGTCCTCCCGGGCCACGCCCGGCAGCTCCAACGTGACGCGGAAGGCGTCCTCGGTCTCGACCACGTCGGCGGCGGGCTGCCAGACCGGGGCGCAGTCGCGGCCGCCCTGGGCGATCTGGTCCAGACCGCATTCGGTGCGGCCCTCGATCTCGGCCAAGGCCATCCACGGAGTCCAATGCAGTTTGGCCATAGCGCTCCCTGTCCGGGGAGATCGTCCCCGGAGCGTGCGTTACTTGGCGGCGTCGTCCTTGGCCGAACGCTTGCCGGCGTCCCAGCCGGCCTTGGCCACGGCTTCTTCCACCAGCATGATGGGAATGTCGTCGCGAACCGGAAACACGATGCCGCAGGTCGGGCAGAAAAGGCCGGCCTCGTTGTCCACAACGGTAAGCGCGCCCTTGCATTTGGGGCAGGCCAGGATGGTCAGCAGATCGGGATGGATGCTCACAGGCGGTCTCCTTGTGCAAACGTGCCCTGGTTCATAGCCAAATCGCGTCCCCGGCGCAATGGAGGTTCACAAGGCCCGGCAACCGGGCTAGGGTCTTCCATGTCGTTTATTGATCTGCATACCCACACCACCGCCTCCGACGGCACGGCCTCGCCGGCTGAGCTGGTGGCCATGGCCGCGTCCAATGGCCTGGCCGCCCTGGCCGTCACCGACCACGACACCCTGGCCGGGCTGCCCGAAGCCCGGGCCGCCGGGGCCAAGCACGGCGTCGAGGTCATCGCTGGAGTCGAGCTGTCCGTGGCCGACGAACGCGGCAGCATCCATCTGGTCGGGCTGTTTTTGCCCGACGCCCCCGGCCCCCTGGCCGAGCGCCTGGACTGGCTGCGCACCCGCCGCCACGACCGCAACAAGCGCATCCTCGAAAAGCTCGCCACCTTGGGCGTACCTCTTCAATATGAGTCCGTCACGGCCTTGGCGCAAGGGGCGGTGGGCCGGCCGCACATCGCCCAGGCCCTTTTGGCCATGGGCGCGGTGACCAGTTTCAAGGAAGCTTTCACCAGATTTTTAGGTGCTTACGGCAAGGCCTACGTGCCCAAGGACAAATTGCCGCTGCCTGAAGCCATCGAACTGCTCCACGCCGAAGGCGGGCTGGCCGTGCTGGCCCATCCGTATCTGCTGGGGCTTTCCGGCCCGGCCCTGGTCGAGACCGTGACCCGCTACCGCGACGTCGGCCTGGACGCCATTGAGGCCTTTTACACCGAGCATTCCCAATACCAGACCCTGGAATACCTGGCCCTGGCCCGCAAGCTGGGCTTAGCCGTCTCGGGCGGCTCGGATTACCACGGCGCGGCCAAGCCCGGGGTGGAGCTCGGGCGCGGGCGGGGAAGCCTTCGCATCGACATCGCCGTATTGGACGTTTTGCGGGCCCGGCGGGAGCGACTTTTGGCCAGCGGATCGTCCTTGCCGCAAAAAGGGCTTGACGACGCGGCGGCGCAGCGGTAAAGGGACCGTCTTCCCCATCGGAGGTCGACATTATGTACGCAATCGTTATGGCTGGCGGCAAGCAGTATAAGGTCCAGGAAGGGGCCACCATCACCGTGGATCTTTTGGCTGCCGAGGCCGGCTCGGAATACGTGCTGGACAAGGTGCTCATGATCGGCGGCGGCGAAGCCAAGATCGGCGCGCCTTACGTCGCCGGCGCGGCCGTCACCTGCCAAGTGGCCGGGCACGTCAAGGGCAAGAAGATCGTGGTTTTCCACAAGCGTCGCCGCAAGGATTCGCACAAGAAGCAGGGCCATCGCCAGGGCTACACCCAGCTCAAGGTGACGGGCATCCAGGCCTAGCCTCATATTTTGAAGGAGTCGCGACATGGCACATAAAAAAGCAGGCGGCAGCTCCAGAAACGGCCGCGACAGCGCCGGTCAACGGCGTGGCGTCAAGCGTTTCGGCGGCCAGTCGGTTCTGGCCGGCAACATCCTGGTGCGCCAGCTCGGCACCAAGTTCCACCCCGGCACGGGCGTGGGCATGGGCCGGGATTACACGCTGTTTGCGCTCATCGACGGCGTGGTGAAGTTCGAGAAGTACACCCGCAACAACAAGGTCAAGACCCGCATCCACGTGCTGCCGGTCGAGACCGCCGCGGCCGCCTAAAGCGTCACCGCACCCCAGCTTTCTAGGGCGAAGGGATTTTTCCCTTCGCCCTTTTTGGCGTTGGTCGCCCCCCCTGCGCCGGATCGCCTTGTCCCTGGCGCATCACGCTCAATTTCCACGAATTCATTCGCGGATGCGCTGTGTTGGGTCAGCGAACTGCGGCCACGCCCTCCGGCGGATAGGCGCTGGCGAGCTTGCCCGGCAGCGAGGGCTGCATCTGCAATGCGGCAGCCATGCCGCCATCCCCTCGACACGCTTAACTACAATAATTTCGTTGTCATAAAGAGCTGTTGGGGCATCCGGCCGCCTGAAGGAAGAAACACGCGGCAATATTTATGTGCTTTCCGTATTGATGAAAAATTAATTATTAGGTAAGAAACCACACGCATTGAAATGGACTGGTCCATCAAGCGGGAACGAACCGACCGCATGGCCTGAACAAGCCCAACGCGGCTTCCGGTTCTTCCAGGCTCTGCGCGGCTGATCGCTGGAGCGCCGATTGCTGGCCGGCCATGGCCGGTTTCGTTGCTCGGCCGGCATTGCCGAAGCGGCCACATGCCAACGTTGGAATTCTCCTGCTTCCTGTTTGACGCCTGAAACGTTGTTGTTTGAGTCCCACGGCGACGCACGCCCTGAAACAGGACGCCATGCACCAACAACACGACAACACGCCGTGTGGTCTTTCTTTGCGCAGCAGACGAAAGCCTTCTCCCATTCAGATGTTTTTGAAAAGGGTGACGCACATGAATCTCCTTGCCTTCTCCAGAAATTTCAAATGCCCGGGGCTCCTGATCGTCTTAGCGTGCGCCACGCTCTTTTTCGCTTTTTCCACAGCCGCGCCGGCCGCAACCAAATCCGTGATGTGGCAGGGCGGAACCAGTTCCGACTGGAACACGGGCAGCAACTGGGTTTGGGACGGCGGCGTTCCTGGCGC
>JAEZEM010000366.1 GCA_023417745.1 Pseudomonadota bacterium | reverse complement strand
TACAAGGACAAGGAATTCACCATGGCCATCCTGGACGTGGGCGACGTCTACACCACCCACACCCGGGCCTCGGTGGAAGCCCTGGACGACCTGACCATCCTGACGGCCGAGCTGGCCGCCGTGCGCCGTTTCCTGGCCGACATGCCGGCGCTGACCTCCTCCATGGTCAAGGTGCTGGGCGATCTCTTGTCCCACGCCTTCTCGGTCATCGACGGCCTGGCCTTTCTCGACGTGCGAAAGCGCCTCATCCAGCTGTTGCTCTACGAAGCCGAACGGGCCAGCGCCGACGCCGAGCACATTTTGTGCTTCTCCCATGGGCTCAACATCGAACAGCTGGCCACCATTGTCGGCTCCTCCCGCCAGACCGTGTCCTCCCTCCTCAACGTCCTCGAACGCGACGGCGTCATTGAGATGCGCGCCCGAGGCGTCATCTGCCTGCCCGACCTGGCCCGCCTGGAAACGTTGGCCCACGAGTAGTTTCACAGCGCGTTTGTCGGCAATCTGACAGACACGATCACCGCCTCATCGTAACCAAGGCCAAACGTCCACGCGCACCGCCGGGGTCCCTCCCGGCCTCGCGCCAAGGGAGGATGGCATGGCCAAGGATACGAGAACCATCGAAGAACTGTCGCCGTGGGAAGACGCCCGCCGGATGCTGCACAAGGCAAAGGACGAAGGCATTGCCACGGTCTGGGACCGGCTGGCCGAACAGACGCCCCATTGCACCTTTTGCGACCAGGGGCTGACCTGCAACAAGTGCGTCATGGGGCCGTGCCGCGTGAATCCCAAGGGACCCAAGCGTAAGCTTGGCGTGTGCGGGGCCGACGGCGACCTGACCGTGGCCCGCAATTTCGGCCGGTTCGTGGCTGCCGGCGCGGCCTCCCATTCCGACCACGGCCGCGACCTGCTGGAAGCCCTGGAGGCCGTGGGCCACGGCGCGGCTCCGGGCTATGCCGTTCGCGACGCGGACAAGCTGGCCCGGCTGTGCGCCGAAGTCGGCATCGCAACCGAAGGCCTGGACGCCCCCGGTCAGGCCAAGGCCCTGGCCGAGCACTTTTTCGAGGACTTCGGCACGCGCCGGCCGGCCCTGTCGCTGCTCTCCCGGGCCCCGAAAAAGCGCCGAGAGATCTGGGACGCCGCCAGGTCCACCCCGCGCGGCATCGACCGCGAGTGCGTGGAAATGCTGCACCGCACCCACATGGGCGTGGACTGCGATCCGGTCTCCATCTGCCTGCACGCCGCCCGCACGGCCCTGGCCGACGGCTGGGGCGGTTCCATGATCGGCACCGAGCTCTCCGATATCCTTTTCGGCACGCCGCGCCCGGCCACGGTCGAGGCCAACCTCGGGGTGCTTCGCGCCGACAGCGTCAACATCCTGGTCCACGGCCACAGCCCGGTGGTCTCGGAAATGATCCTGGCCGCCGCTCGCGACCCGGAAATGGTCGCCAAGGCCAAAGCCGCCGGCGCGGTCGGCGTCAACGTGGCCGGACTGTGCTGCACCGGCAACGAGGTGCTCATGCGCCAGGGCGTGCCGCTGGCCGGCAACCACCTCATGACCGAGCTGGCCCTGGTCACCGGGGCCGTGGAAATGGTCGTGGCCGACTACCAATGCGTCATGCCGAGTCTGGTGCAGATCGCCTCCTGCTACCACACCCGGTTCGTATCCACCTCGGAAAAAGCCCGCTTTCCGGGCGGCACGCACCTGGAATTCACCCTGGAAAACGCCCGCGACAAGGCCCGCGAGGCTGTCGCGCTGGCCATCGAGGCCTTTCCCCGCCGCGACGCCGGCCGGGTGGACATCCCCACCAGCCCGGTGAGCCTGCGCACCGGCTATTCCAACGAAGCCGTCATCGAAGCCCTGGGCGGTTCGGCCGAACCGCTTTTGGCCGCGATCAAAATCGGCCTGGTGCGCGGCGTGGTCGGCATCGTCGGCTGCAACAACCCCAAGCTGCCCCATGACGGGGTGCTGACCGGGCTGGCCAAGGAACTCATCCGCCAGGACATCCTGGTGGTGGTCACAGGCTGCGCCACGGTGGCCATGGGCAAGGCCGGACTGATGACCATGGAAGGCTTGGATCAGGCCGGGGTCGGGCTGGCCGAGTTCTGCTCCCGATTCAACTTGCCGCCAGTGCTCCATATCGGCAGCTGCGTGGACAACTCCCGTATCCTGGCCCTGTGCGGGCTGCTGGCCGACGCCCTGGGCGTGGACATCGCCGACCTGCCCGTGGCCGCCAGCGCTCCGGAATGGTATTCGGAAAAGGCCGCCGCCATCGGGCTTTACGCCGTGGCCAGCGGCATCATGACCCATCTGGGCCTGCCGCCCAACATCCTGGGCAGCGAGCTGGTCACGGGGTTGGCCCTGGAAGGCCTGGAAGGCGTTTTCGGAGCCACCTTCGTGGTCGAGCCCGACCCGATCAAGGCGGCCGAGGCCATCAGCCGGCGCATCACGACCAAGCGTCTGGCCCTGGGGCTTAACGACCGCTTCGACGGCTCGACGTATTCCTAGTGTCGGGTCCTTTGACAGGGCCTCTGCCGATTTCTTGCCAACACTATAAAACAATGGTGTTTTCTTGAAAAATACTCGCGTATTTCTCAAAGGACGCGACACGAGCGCCATGAACGACAATCCTGCAAGCGCCACGACCGAGGCCCGTTCGTCGCCGGCATCCTGGAACGCCTCGCCGCAAGGCCTGGCCGGTGCGGACGGCCGGCTTGGACGGGCGATCAGAAAGATCGCGTTTGCCGGCAAGGGCGGCGTCGGCAAGACCGCCCTGGCCGCGCTTTTCGGCGACTGGCTGGCCCGGTCGGGCCAGGACGTAACCCTTGTTGACGCCGACACGGCCCTGTCGCTGGGCGCGGCCTGCGGTCTGGAGCCGGACGCCCTGCCCGCTTCCCTGGCGGAACGCGAGGATCTCGTGCGGGAGCGCATCGGCGACGGCGTCTATCTCAACCTGACGCCCCGGGCCGATGATCTGCCCGAAGCCATCCGCGTCGCCGTCCCGGTCGGCGACGGCCCGCTTTACGGACCGCGCCCCGGTGAAAAACGGCTTCTGGTCATGGGCGGGGTCAGCGGCGGCGGCGCGGGCTGCGCCTGCGCCGCTGGGCATCTGCTCCAGGCCATGCTGGCCCATGTTCTGACCGCCCGGAACGCCTGGACGCTTATAGACTGCGAAGCCGGGGTGGAGCACCTGGGCCGGGGCACGGTGGCCGACGTGGACGCCTTGTGCGTGGTCAGCGAAGCCTCGGCCCGGTCGCTCGCCGTGGCCGAACGGGTGTCGGCCATGGCCGGTCAGCTGGGCCTGACCCGGCAAGTCCTGGTCGTCACTGGTTGCGGCCCGGCCGAGCTGGCCAGGCTGGCCGCCCTGCCCCCGGGGCTGCCGAGTGTTCGGGTCGCCTTTCCCTTCCTGCCGGGGCTGGCCGCCAGGCAGGCGACAACGGGCAGCGTGCTGTCCCTGCCCGAGGTCGGCCAGGCCGACGCCGCCTGCGCCGAGCTGGCCGAGGCACTGAGCCGGACCTAAACACGCGGTCCAGTCGTCGCCGAAGACCAGAGCCGTTCGAGGCCCGACATAGGGCCGCTCCATCGCCATGGCCCGCCATGCTCCGGCGTCACGCTCGCGACCGTGGCGGCCACTTGACTGGCTGCCCCGGATCACGGACGGCCGGATCGCAAAAACGCCTCAACAGCCAACCACCCACAAAAAAAGGGAGCGACCCGAAAGTCGCTCCCTTTTTGGCGTTTACGCGCGCGAGAACTAGGCGAAAGCCTTCTCGAAGGGCGGCACGACCTGCTTTTTGCGGGACAGCACGCCGTCGAGCCACACGGAGTCGCCTTTCACTTCGACGCCGAAGGCCTTGGTCACGTAGCTGGGATCGTCGGAGACGATCAGCATCTCGGAACCTTCCTTCATGATGTCCGTGAGCAGCAGGAAGACGCTGTGGCGGCCGTCGGCCTTGACCTTCTTGCACTCGGCCAAAAGGTCGGCCTTGACCGGCTCAAGGATGGACAGGTCGACGACTTCGAGCTGGCCGATGCCGATCTTCTTGCCGCCCATGTCGAAATCCTTGTAATCGCGGAAAACAAGGTCCTTGGCCGGGGTGCCGCCCACGGCGGACTTGATCTTGAACATCTCGACGCCCAGGGCCATGAAGTCGGCCACGCCGGCGATCTTGGCCAGGGCCTCGACGGCCGCCTTGTCGGCCGGGGTGCAGGTCGGCGACTTGAACATGACGGTGTCGGACAGGATGGCGCACATCATGATGCCGGCCATGGGCTTGGAGATCTCGACCTTGGCGCAGTCGTACATCATCTTGACCACGGTGCAGGAGCAGCCGACGGCCTTGACCAGGATGTCCAGGGGATTGGAGGTGGTCACGTCGCCCAGCTTGTGGTGATCGTAGATGCCGATGAGTTCGCCCTTGGAGAGGTTCTCCAGGCTCTGGGCCAGATCGGAGTGGTCGACCAGGATGATCTTCTTGTCGGTGGCGTCGGTGACGATCTCCGGAGCGGCCACGCCGAACTTTTCAAGCACGAAGGCGCTTTCGGGATTGAGCGGACCCTGAGCGGCGGCGACAGCGCCCATGCTCTGGGACTTGTTCATGAGATCGGCGACGGCAATGGCGGCGGCGACGGAATCGGTATCCGGATTTTTGTGACCAACGACGTAAACAGCCATGTCTTTTTCCTCCTGGGGGTTTGTCCAAGACCCTGACGGGTCGGCATCCGCGTGAGTAACTTGTGAATAATATCCCAATAGTCTCCCTTTGCCAAGCCTAAACCGAGCCAGGGCGACGTCTTTTTTCCCGAAAGTCCATCCGGACCGCGGCGTCGGCAATGTGAAAAAAAGCCTAGAAAAACCGCCAGGCCACGGCCAGCCCCATGCCGCCGGCCAGGGCGGCGTAGGCCGGGCGGTAGCGCAGGGACAAAACCGCCCCCAGGCTGCCGAGAATCCACAGCTGGCCCCAGCTCGCCCGGGAGGACGCAAGATACGGCCACACCACAGGCAGGGCCACCGCGAAAATGGCAATAAGGCCGGCCAGGGCCACGGCAAAGACCAGGCCCTGGATGACCACGGTGTTGACTATGGCCCGACGGATCAGCTTACCCGGCTCGAAGGGGGCGCGCTGGCGCTGGCGGGCGGCGGCATAGCGGGAAAAGACGATGTTTTCCACCACCCGCTGGGCCCCTTCCAGGCCGGAAAACAGCCGGGCCAGAATCGAGGTGGCGGCGGCCACGCACAGGGCCTCGGCCGGAGTGGTCAGGGAAAAGACGTGCATGAGCGACAATCCGGCCAGGGTGGCGGCAGCGGCATTGGGCGGGATATGGGTGCCGGCGGGAATGCCGTCGAGCCAGAAAAGCTCATAGAAGATGCAGAGATTAAGGGTGGCGGCCAGGTCGCCCTGCCCCAGGCCCCAGGCCAGGCCGATGACCAGGGGGCGTTCCAGCAGGGCGGCGTTTATAGCAAAACGGAACGAGGAGCACAGGACAAAAAAAAAGCGACGCCAAGGACGTAGAGCAAGATGTCGGCCTGATGGGTCATGGCATGGGTCTCGCGTGGGTTACCATTGGGACGGCCGCCGGGTCAGACCCTGGGCTGGGCCGGATCGCCCGGCACGCAGCGGTAGTCCAGGCGCACGCCCTTGTCCCGGAAAAAATCCAGACAGGACTCGTCCTCCTTGGACAGGGCCACGTGGGGACAGACCTGTTTCTTGCCTGGGGCATAGTGGAGATTGCCGAGATTTAAGTTGACGAAATCGAACCCGTGTTCGTAGGCGGCCTGGGCATCGCGGCAACTGGCGAAAAGAATCAGCGCCTCGGGCAGGTCCAGGGGCGCATGGCTGAAATAGCCGG